>CAYHTV010000095.1:0-7701 GCA_964359575.1 uncultured Planctomycetales bacterium | reverse complement strand
TCTAAAATATTTAAGGGAAAATCAGTACGAACGAAGTGAGGAGTTTTCTTGAAGACTATAGTTTTGTAAAAATAAATGATATATAATCTCCCAAATCGAATGTGAGGATAAAATGAAATTATCACATTTTTTCAAATTGGTTGTTGGTGTTACTTTTTTATCATTGATTTACATTCATATGCAAATGAAAATATTTGATTTAGCTTATCAGGTGAAAAAACGAGAGCAGCTGATCCGGAAGCTGAATGAGAATCATGGCAATCTTACATATAATACTCTAAAATTGAAGTCGGCCCATAATCTTGGCTATAAACTTCTTGCTGAGGACTCCAGTATGCAGTTTCTCGATAACTCGCAGATTGTCAAGATAGAAAGTCCGCAGCGGTTGGCAAGGACCGAAAATATCGCCTTGTCATCGACAGCAAAGAAACGGACTAATCCCATACTCAGTTTTCTATCGTTGAGATCACAGGCAGAAGCTAAACCGCAAGAATAATTGAGCAAAAGTTGAGTTGCTAAAGTGCAAGTTAGGAAGTATTCCTCTCGATTCGCTCTTGTCTTTTTCACGCTTATCGTATTCCTTATTCTTTTTTCCTTTAAACTTGTTTTTTTGCAAATTTTTCGATCGGCATATCTTTCTCAGCTCGCTGAAAAGCAGCATAATGCGCTTATTAGGCTAGAACCTCGCCGTGGAACGATCTTGGACCGCAACTTAAGGCCGTTGGCCTTTAATATCAGTGTTTCTTCTTTGTTTGCCAACCCGCGGTCCATGAGCGAACACGAAAAAGAAATCGCCATAAAGCAACTTTCGCTAATTCTCAAAATGGATCCGAGCGTTATTCGTCAACGCCTCAGTCGAAATAAATATTTTGTTTGGCTTCAGCGAAAACTCCCTCCGGAAATCACGGACAAAATCAAGATACTTAAATTAAGAGGAATAGGCTTTATTAAAGAAAGTAAGCGATATTATCCCAATCAATCCCTGGCGGCGCATATCATCGGTTTTGCCGATATTGACAACCGGGGATTGGAAGGGTTAGAGCAAAATTATGATAAATATCTTCGCGGAGAATTTGGCTGGAGTCAGATCTTGCGCGATGCCCGGCAGCGTGAACTTTCCCTGGAACGGAATTTTGTCCCTCCTAAAGATGGGTTCAACTTGGTTCTAACCATTGATGAAACCATTCAATATCTGGCGGAAAGGGCATTAGATAAAGCAATGGCGAAGCACAATGCCAAGGCCGCGACCATCATTGTTATGAACCCGCGCACCGGCGAGATTCTAGCGCTGGCGAACCGGCCGACCTATAACCTGGCCGAAGTCACCTCCAGTAGTATTGAGAGCAGGACGAATCGTGCCATCAGCTATACTTACGAGCCAGGGTCGGTGTTTAAAATTGTCGTGACCGCGGCCGCCCTCGAAGAATCGGCGTTTTCCGAAAGCGATAAGATCAATTGTGAAAATGGTTCGTACCGTGTGGGGAATCATATTCTGCATGATCATCATCCCGAAGGGATCTTAAGTTTTCATCAGGTGATTGAGCAATCCAGTAATATCGGAGTTACAAAAATTGCGCAAAAATTAGGCCCTTATAAGGTTTATCGATATGCCCAAAGTTTTCAATTTGGACGAAAGACGGAAATTGATCTGGGTGGAGAAGTGAGCGGCTTTCTCAAGCATCCGCACGATTGGTCAAAGACCTCTATTGGCGCCATTCCCATCGGGCAGGAAGTGACTGTCACACCATTGCAGCTTGTTTGTGCTATCTCTGCTATTGCGAACGACGGTATTTATATGCGGCCCTTCGTGGTAAAATACATCAAAGACAACAACGATCAAATCATCCGATCGTTTGAGCCCAAGGCGATTAATCAGGTCATCACCTTATTAACATCCCAGCGCACAAAAAAAATTTTAGCTGGTGCTGTGGAAAACGGGACCGGCAAAAAATCCCATATTGATGGAGTGGCTGTGGCAGGAAAAACGGGAACAGCCCAAAAAGTTGTTAATGGGCTTTATTCGCACAATAAATTTTATGCGTCATTCATTGGTTTTGCCCCGGTTGAGAATCCGCGTCTGGCAGCCGTGGTGGTTTTTGATGAGCCGCATCCGAGCTATTACGGCGGCACGGTGGCCGCCCCGGTTTTTCAGGAAGTTATTTCCGATGCCTTGAAATATATAGAAATGAAGGAATAATTTTTTTTAGATGGCCATGCGTTTAAGCAAACTTTTAAAAACGATTTATCCCCAAGAAATTCCAAATCCTTTCGCCACATATAAAATTACTTCGCTCAGTTGTGACTCTCGACGGATTCATCCCAACGGTATTTTTATTGCGATCGCCGGAACAACACAAGATGGAACCCAGTTTATCCAAGACGCGATCTCAAAGGGGGCAAAGGTCATTGTGGAAAATAAACAAAAGGCACAAACGTCCCGTGCCGCCAGAATTCCCAGCGATGTATGCCTTTTAAGAGTAAAGGACACCAAAAAATTTTTAAAAAAGCTATCCCGGCAATTTTATGGCAACCCGTCCCAGACGGTTAAAACGATTGGTATTACCGGAACCAATGGTAAAACTACAGTCTCCTATTTGATTGAAGCGATTTTAAAACAAGGGAAAAAATCTTGCGGTGTCCTCGGAACAATCAATTATCGTATCGGCCCCAAAATCCTCCCCTCGGTCAATACAACCCCCGGCATTATTGACAACCAAAAATTTTTGTTTGATTTAGCCAAACACAAAGTCCCTTATTGTGTTATGGAGGTTTCCTCCCACGCGTTGGATCAGGGTCGGGTGGATTTGATTGATTTTCAAACAGCGGTTTTCACTAACTTGACCAGCGATCATTTGGATTACCACCAGAATACGGAAAATTATTTTCAGGCGAAAGCGAAATTGTTTTTGAACTTGTCTGCCAAGGCTACGGCAGTCATCAATATTGATGATGAGTATGGCCGGCGTCTAGTACCGTTGCAACTAAATAATATTGGGAGAAATTTATCAGTGGTAAACGGTACCAGTGCCCCTCATCTTGATAAGAAGATAGTTGCAGGGGCACTAGTTGCTATGACAAAATCAAAAATTGTGACATACGGCTTCAAACAACGGGCTGCTGTTATGGCCGAACATATTCAAACTGCTTTGACGGGTTTGGTTTTTGTCTTAAAAACTCCACGCGGCAAAGTGAAAATCCAAACACGACTGATTGGCTATCACAATGTTTACAATATCCTTGCTGCCGCGAGCGCTGCGTATGCTCATGGGGTCAGTTTGAGCGATATCCAAAAGGCAATCGGGAAATTCACGAATGTTCCCGGCCGTCTGGAAAAAATTGAAAATAAGCGAGGTTGTCACATCTTTGTCGATTATGCCCATACAGAGGATGGCTTAAAGAATGTTTTGTCAACCTTTAAAGAGATCAGCCCGGCGCGCATTATTCTGGTATTTGGGTGTGGTGGGGATAGGGACAAAACCAAGCGCCCTGCGATGGGTCAGATTGCGGGTGAATTAGCGGATTTTACCATTGTTACGAGCGATAATCCGCGCAGTGAAGATCCGCAGGCCATCATCGAGCAAATCCTCACGGGCTTCACGAAACTTGTTTTTAAAGTGATTTTGGATCGAGAAGCAGCGATACGAGAAGCCCTGCGTTCTGCGAATGAGGGCGATATTGTTCTCATAGCCGGCAAAGGCCACGAAGATTATCAGATTTTTAAGGATAAAACAATTCCTTTTGACGATCGGCAAGTTGTCCGTAATATTTTGAGCGAAAAAAATATCGCGAAAGATTTTGGCAAATGAAACTCACTATCCCAGAAGTTCTGCAGGCAACCGGAGGAGTTTTGCTTCAGGGAAGAAAAGCGGTCACCTTCCGTGGGATTTCCACCGACTCACGAACATTACAAGCGGGGGATTTATTTATTGCCATTGCCGGCGAAAAATTTGACGGGCATCATTTTGTTAATGAAGTCGCGAAAAAATCTCCGGTCATGATCGTTGCAAAGAGGGGGCTGCGCGTCGCTCATGGCGCCACCGTGATTTATGTTAAGGACACGGTTAAGGCTTTAGGGGAAATTGCGCTGGCCCACCGTCAGAAGTTTAAAATTCCTCTCATCGCAATCACCGGCAGCACCGGTAAAACCACAACGAAAGAAATGGTTGCACAAGTATTGCGTACGAAATTTAGAGTTTTAAGTAATTTTGGGACACACAATAACCACATCGGCGTGCCCATGACCCTTTTAAAGTTAACCAATGACCATCAAATCGCTGTTTTGGAGTTGGGGACTAACCGTTGCGGCGACATCCGTTGGCTAACTCATGTGGCGCGACCGACCGTGGCAGTTTATACCAATATTGGCGAATCGCACCTCGAACTTTTGAAAACACCGCAGGGAGTTTTAAGGGAAAAACTGGAATTAGCAAAAAATATGCCCCAAAAATCCATGATTATCGTAAACGCCGATAACCCGTATTTGGCCAAATTCAGCGAAAAGGATCTGCGAAGAAAAATCATTCGGTTTGGAATCGACTCAAAAGCAGATTATCGCGCGACCGATTGCCAAGTCATTAAGAATCAAAATTTACAATTTACCGTAAATCGGCGGTATCTTATGAGTCTGCGCACGCCAGTTATGGAAAATGTTTACAATGCACTTGCTGCGATTAGTTGTGGTCGATTATTCCAGATTAGTTATAATGATATTAAAAGCGCGTTAGCGTGGATGGAATTTCCGAAAGGGCGGCAGGCGGTCCAAAGGCTTGGAGACTATTGGCTCATTGACGATACGTACAATGCGAACCCCGTATCGCTGCGCAGTGCGATTGGGACATTGGCGCGTCTTAAAACCAATGGCCGAAGAATTTTGGTCTGTGCCGATATGCTTGAGCTGGGCACAAAGTCACAGACGCTGCATTCAGCAATTGGAGAATTTGTGGCTGAGGCAAATATTGATTCTGTCTTCACGTTTGGAAAGTTTTCGAGATTTATTTCGGCAACGGCCAGGGCGAAAAGTAGTCGTCTCGCGGTGCGGCATTTTATATCTTTGCCGCGCCTGCATGGTTATTTGAAGCAGTATTGCCGTCCGGGTGATGCGATTTTAGTCAAAGGATCGCGGAGCATGCACATGGAACAGACAATCGATTTTATTAAAAAAAATTTGATTTTGGATGCTTCGCGAACATAGGAGAACCCAAATATGTTTTATTATCTGTCGGAATGGCGCGAAATTTTTGAGGCCTTTAATATTTTTCGCTACATCACCTTCCGCGCGGGAATGGCGGCAGTAACCACTTTTTTAATTTGTGTCATCGCGGGCCCAATTTTTATTAAAAAATTGCGGCAATTTCAAGTCCAGGAAAAAGCCCGACGGGAGGACTGCCCTGATTTGGACCGTTTTCAAGATGCCAAACAGGGGACCCCCACGATGGGAGGAATTTTGATTATCGGCAGCATTCTTATTTCCGTCTTTTTCTGGACAGATTTGAGCAACCGTTATATTCTGCTGACCATTTTAACTTGTGTATGGCTGGCGATCTTAGGTTTTACGGACGATTATATTAAATTGATCCATTCGCGGGATCCCAAGCCGGCCCATAAAGAGCGCCGCCGGGATAGGATCATCACTCAGATAAAGAAATTGGGCCTGCCCTATGATCTCTTTACCCGCCGGGGAAGACGCGGTCTGCATGCCCAAACAAAATTGATCTGGCAGCTTTTGTTGGGATTTTGTATTGGGTCTTTTATGTATGTCGACCCCCACATGTCCACGAAATTGGATGTTCCATTTTTAAAAGATGTCGTGATCGATTTAGGAATTTTTTATATCCCTCTGGTGATCCTGATTATCATGGGGACATCAAATGCCGTCAATCTTACCGATGGGCTCGACGGATTAGCGATTGGCTGTGTCCTTATTGTCAGCTCAACGCTGGGTGTGCTGAGTTATATCACCGGGCATTTGAAATTTAGCGAATATCTTTTTATTCCCTATGTCGCGGGGGCCGGTGAGCTCACTATTTTTTGCGCCGCGATGCTGGGGGCAAGCCTTGGCTTTTTATGGTTTAATGCTTATCCTGCGACAATTTTTATGGGAGATGTGGGATCTTTAGCTTTGGGAGGCAGCTTGGGGATTATTTCCGTATTTATCAAAAAAGAACTTTTACTCGTCTTTTTAGGAGGAATTTTTGTCCTTGAAGCTGTGTCAGTGATTTTGCAGGTATTTTCCGTAAAGCTCCGGGGAAAGAGAATATTTAAAATGTCGCCGTTCCATCACCATCTGCAAATGTCTGGCTGGAGTGAAACAAAGATTATTATTCGTTTCTGGATTGTCGCGATTATCCTGGCGTTGTTGACCTTGATGTCATTAAAAATTCGTTAAAATGGATTTAAAAGGAAAAAAAATAGCGATCCTTGGCGCCGGCCGCAGCGGCATGGCCGCGGCCAAACTTGCGGTGCATTTCAATGGCACTGCGAAAATCTCGGATAACAACCCGCAGCTAAACTTACCTCAAGAGTCTCAGGCCTGGATGAAGAAAAATCAAGTCACGATCGAGACGAAGGGGCACACCCGCGAATTTATTTATGAAAGCGATCTGGTGGTGATGAGTCCCGGCGTGCGGATCGATGCCCCAGCGGTCCAGTGGGCAAAGGAAAAGCAGATTCCCATTCTGGGAGAGATTGAGTTTGCGTATCGTTTTTGCAATAAACCCATTATTGCCGTTACCGGCAGCAATGGCAAAACAACCACCGCAACGTTAATCACCGAAGTGCTTGCCAAAGCCGGCAAGAGCCCCTGCCTTTGTGGAAATGTGGGGGCGCCATTTTCACAACACATTCGTGACTTAAAGGCAAAAGATTTCGTTGTTTTGGAAATCAGTTCGTTTCAGTTGGAGTCGATTATCGATTTTAAGCCGCACATCGCGGTATTTTTAAATTTTAATAAGAATCATTTAGACCGCCATAAAGATATGGAAGAATATTTTGCGGCCAAGAAGCGGATTTTTCTTAATCAAGATCAAAATGATTTCGCGGTTTTAAACGCTCAAGATTCTTATGTCCAAAATTTGGCAAAAGAAATTCATTCACACGTGATCTATTTTAATAATGAGAAGCCTACGGATAGAGCATGGATTAAAAATCCCAACCATTCGGCTGTCCTCGCTGTGGCAAAAATTTTAGGAATCAGAGAGGTGATTTGTCAGGAGGTGTTTTCGGATTTTAGAGGTGTGGAACACCGACTCGAGCGGGTTCGCACTATAAACGGCGTCAATTTTATTAATGATTCTAAATCCACGACGGCTGAATCAGGACGCTGGGCCATAGAAAATTTTAAAAATCCTATTATTATGATCTGCGGGGGGCGGGATAAAAATATTGATTTCACTATTCTGCAAGATCTCGTGAAGCAGAAAGTCAAGAAAATGTATGTGATCGGCGAATGCCGCGAAAAGATTAAAAAAAGTTTTGAAGAATTTGTTTTGGTCGAAGAATGTGAGGGGATGGAAGATGCTGTCCGGCGGGCTCATACCGGCGCCGTAACAGGTGATTGTGTCCTTTTAAGCCCCATGTGCGCAAGTTTTGACATGTTCACCAATTTCGAAGAGCGCGGGAAAATTTTTAAAGATATTGTGAATAAGTTATAAACGTCATGTGCGAGTTTTTATTATCTGTGTCATTACGAGGAGCCGCAAGGCG
>CAYHTV010000094.1:0-7711 GCA_964359575.1 uncultured Planctomycetales bacterium | reverse complement strand
AATACATCCAAAATTTTTCATATCTTAAATCCCTTGCTGTATGGATTTTTCATAGTACTTTTGACACTACCGTCTCACGCCGGACTCGATAGGCAAGTCGCTTTGTTTTCTTAAAATGATTGCTAATGGTTGTGCAAAGCTCAATAAGTAGACTGTCGTAACTCTAATAAATATAATAACATACATTCCGAATACAAAAATTGTTGGTACTGGGTCAAGCAAATGTCTGTAGTTATACACTAATTTTTTAAAAATATCCACTGGATTTCTATTTTCCTTTTCCAGAAAATTGCGCCAAAATAAGTTCGGCAATATTGTTAGCAAGAATAAAATTCCCTTGTGGGGTGCAGTGCCCAAAATCGCCCGCAAAACTGTCGCTAAAGTACTCATCGTAGCCATCGCGCAGGACTGCTTCTTGAAATATTCTCTGATTGTCGACAAAAAGAACCGCGGGATCCGAATCCAGCATGCGTTTCAATTCCTCCAGTGATCGTAATGGATATTGCACCGCCACCATTTGAATCCCTTTTTGGGAAAGTCCGGCCTTGACCTTTCGGTAATTTTCCCGCAGCTGCAGAGCAAATTTTTCGTTTTGCGACAGCATTGCCGTTCTTAATTCCTGAGCCTCATTTGTTTTGCCTTGCGCTTCATAAACCGCCAATAAATTTTTACCGATACCAGCATCATTCTGAGAATTGAATTCCATAGCTTTTGCAAGAATTGCCTCTGCCTCAGGGTATTTTTTATTTTCTAAAAGCCAGTATCCCAATTCAGAATATAGGACTGCTTCGCTGGGATTGAATTGGATCCCTTGTTTTAATAACCGCTCGGCAGCCCCAAACCTGCCCTCCCGACGATAATAATAGGCCAGTTGGCCATAGATGGGGATGCTCTGCGGATCAATTTCCAATTGCTTTTCAAATAATATTTTGGCCTCTGGATGCCGTCCTTGGTCCCGATACATTTCGCCTAAGGCTCCATAAGCGCCGGCATGCTGAGGAAAAGAATGGATTGACTCTTTAAAAACGCGCTCAGCCTGGTCGTATTTTCCCCACAACTTATAAGATTCGCCCAACTCAGAGTAAATAACAACTCTCTTTCCACTGTGAGGCGTAATCTGCCTTAAAAGATTCTCGAATATTCCAACGGCCTCTTGATACTCCCCAAGACGCTTATAGTGAAACCCCAGGGCATGCTGCGCCTCAACATTGTTCGGATCAATCTCCAGCGCTTTCCGCAAAAAATCAAATTCCTTCTGCGGCTCACTGGCGGCGCGATAAAGATGCGCCAATTGCGTAAAACCCGCCGAATTTGGTTTTTTCGCCAATCCTTGTTCCAATTTCTCTAAATGCCGCTTTAGCCGCCGTTTCTGTTTCTCTTTATGCTTCGCCGCCAGATGCAAATTCATAAGGTGGAATAACTTATAAATTCGAAATTCTTTTAAAAGTTTAATCCACGGCGGCTCATAGGCTGAGGCGGCAAAGGGCTTTGAACTTTCCAAGACATCATTAACCCCCATCATCGTGATAACTATCTGCGGTCTATACTGCGTGAGGTATTTTTCTAAATGCAAAACAATGTGGCTGGTTGTGATTGCGGGAATCCCTTTATTAATCACGGTGAACTGAATTTTATCCTGATTGGAATTTAAAATCTTTTCTAATTGCCGCGGATAGGCAGACTCGCCGCCTAAGGCGGTGGTGGACTCCCCCAAGCATAAAATGGTGTACGCGCCGCTTTTTATGAGAGAGATTTTATTGGAGCGCTCTTGAAGGGTTAAAAAAATAAAACCGGCGGAGCGCAAAACAATCTCTAACCCCAATAAGGTTACTAACACTCCGAACAAGATAAGAAAAATTTTCTGTCGCAGTGTCGTCTTAGGCATACATGAAAATCTTAAAAGAATGATTAACGACGGGAGGAACGACGCGGCATATTCGGGTCATCTACGCCGCGCCATTTACGCCGGCACAGGTGCCAGGCATGGTCTGGAAAAAAATTCAAAATGGCTGTTCGCGAAATCATCCAACTTAAACCTGAACTCTTCTAATTCGCTCAACATTTTCTGACGGAACTCGCTTGTCTCATTCACCATTTTAGGGAATAAGATACGATAATATTCAATTCCCTCAAAGATGTTCTTTTTAAATTCATTAAAATACTGCCTTTGCTTTTCACTCGGATCCGGCAGGGTCTTCTGGACTTCTTTGATAAAATATTCGACGTACATTTTTAATTCTTTAATAAACATGTGCGGACGATACGTCGCATTAAGCAAATTCATCCGCCCATAAATGTGGTCGACCATTTCCTGAAGAGTGACAATTTTAGAGAAGTACGCCATATTCGGGCCCGGGCAGACCGCGGTAAAACGCACCGCCCCATTACCCAAGTGGTAACCGATCATCGCTCCTTCCGCAAGATCATTGCAGATACAGGATTTTTGAACCACGCGGTTGAACCGCCTTTGATATTCTCTTTGGTGCAAATTCAACTGTTCCAATTCTTCTATTTTTAATTTCTGATACTGGCGAGAGGCCGTACAAATCGGCTGCGGAGTAAATTCCGTATTGGATACCAAGTATCCTTTTGGGCAGGCACTGCCCGGCCGGCCCTTTTGAACGCGCTGATCGCGCGCTTGATCGCTATTAGACATTTTTAGATTATTGAAAGGGACACCCAGCGGCGAGACATCGCTCAGATATAAATCTTCTTCTTGGGCGGCGGCTAATTTATTGCGCGTATCATCATCAACGTTAGTGACCTCTGGGACCAAGAGGAAAGGTGTTGCCCAGCCTGTTCCGTCCACCTGGTAATGATCCTGCAAAAATTGATCCTCCTTAACCGTCCCAATGCCCCCTTGCGCAGTGATTTTCATCTCATGCGGTTTGGCAAAAGGCAGTCTATTTTTCAATTTCAAAGCCTCATTGTAAATCGCATGCAGACTGTCAATGAGTTCCTGCTTTTTGATACGAAATTCCTCAAGAATAGGCCCCATCAAATATCCATCGGTGGCAAAGGCATGGCCGCCGCAGTTTAAGCCAGACTCGACACGGTATTCAGAAATCCACAATCCCTTTTTGGCGAAAAATTTTCCTTGGATAATGGATGAGCGGTAATCACTCACCTTAAGAACGATTTTTTTCTTGATATAACCGGCGGCATCGGCATAAAAATCCTTAAATTCCTCGACGTAACTATACAATTTGCGGTTAATCCCCGCCGAAAAGATAATCGCCGACTCCAAAGAGCTCTTCGCGTAACCGCGCAAAGCCGCTAAGGCATCGGAATATTCCGATGGGAGCTCCTTGTCGTCCTTGCCATAATTCGTCCGGTCAAGTTTTGTCATAATATTGACATTGATATCTCCTGGCTGAATCGAATCGCGCAGCGTATCTTGGATATTTTTTTTCTCAACCGGATCCATAGTGTCCAGCATTTTTTGATAAAGTCTTTTTAAAGGAGATTGATCCGGAAGAAGGGTAAAATATTTGGTAATTTCTGTGCCAACATCGAAGGCGGAAGCCTTGAGTTCAGCAAACTGCTTTTTGACAATGCGATCAACAAGATCAAGATACTCCATGATCCGACGCGCGCGGTAATCCTCATCCTGTTTGGTGATGGGCGTGTATCGCTCGCCGCTGACCTTGCAATAATATTTGCGCATTTCCTCAATCAAACAGTCATCAACTAAAGAAATCACCGAATGAATCCCATAGCGAGCGACTTTGATAGGGGTATCGATAGAAAAACCTGTTCCCATGACAGGAATATGAAAGGTGTGAATGTTTTTCATGTGTCCTTTCAAGAAATGTCAGAAATTTTCGCGGTACAAATCTACTTTTTTACGACGTTTTTGGCCTTGAAACCTTTGTCGTCTTTCTCGACTTCAAACTCAACCTCTTGCCCTTCATCGAGATTTTTAAATCCACCGCCCTGAATCGCGCTAAAATGGACAAAGACATCTTCGCCTGTCTCAGACGAAATAAACCCATAACCCTTTTTAGCGTTAAACCATTTAACCTTGCCCTTTGCCATAACTAACATCCCTCCTAATATAGAAATGATAGTATACTAGTCTAAGGTTACTCCTATTCCCCACGGGTGTCAACGACTATTAATAATTAAAATACGCCGTGTGCAAGTTTCGTGTCATTGCGAGCGAAGCGAAGCAATCTTTAATAGAAAAAAGATTACTTCGTCGCCTTGTGGCTCCTCGTAATGACACAGATAATAAAAACTTGCACATGGCGTTAAAATATAAAAATTAAGAGGGAATATTAAAAAATTACCGATTGATCCCATGCGTCTTGGTACAGCATCTCGCGCTGAGCTTTGATCCGCGGGTCGGTCAAATATTCATCAAACGCCATGCCCATACGATCCAGGCAGCCTTTGGGTGTTACTTCAATGATCCGGTTGGCCAGCGTCTGCACAAATTGATGGTCATGCGAGGAAAAAAGAATGGTCCCGGTAAAAGTTTCCAAACCCTTGTTCAGGGCGGTGATAGATTCCAAATCCAAATGATTCGTCGGTTCATCCAAAATAAGCACGTTTGCCCCGGCCAGCATCATCCGTGACAAGAGACAACGCACCTTCTCCCCTCCCGACAATACGCGGACACTTTTAAAGGACTCCTCCCCTGAAAAAAGCATGCGCCCTAAAAATCCGCGGACAAAATTTTCGTCCTTCTCCTTCGAATATTGGCGCAGCCAATCGATCAAATTCAAATCTGCTTCAAAGTATTTCTTGTTATCCTTGGGAAAATACGTCCGCAATGTGGAAACTCCCCATTTAAAAATCCCGCTGTCCGCCGGGAGCTCACCCATCAATATCTGAAACAAGGCGGTCTTGGCCAAATCATGACGGCCCACAAAAGCAATTTTATCTCCCTTATTCACATGAATATTCAAATTCTGGAACATCAACTTCCCGTCTATCGATTTGCTGAGATTTTCCATGGCAACCAAATCATTCCCCGCTTCCCGCTCCTGTTTAAAAATGATCGAGGGATACCTGCGGGAAGAAGGTTTAATCTCTTCAATATTGAGTTTCTCAAGAATTTTCTTCCGCGAGGTGGCCTGGCGCGACTTAGAGGCATTGGCGCTAAACCGGGCAATGAATTCCTGCAGCTCTTTGCGTTTTTCCTCAACCTTTTTGTTGGTTTCCGATCTTTGCCGCAGGGCGAGCTGGCTGGACTCATACCAAAAAGTGTAATTACCGGAATATAATTGTATTTTTCCAAAATCAATATCTACGATGTGCGTACAGACCTTATCGAGAAAGTGGCGGTCATGCGAAACCACGATGGCGGTATTTTCAAAATTGCATAAAAATTCTTCCAGCCACATCGCGGTGTCCACATCAAGCTGGTTAGTAGGTTCGTCGAGAAGCAGAATATCGGGATTACCAAAGAGCGCCTGCGCCAAAAGAACGCGCACTTTTTGAGTGGCCTCCAACTGCTTCATTTTCCATTGATGAAATTCGTCTTTGATCCCAAGTTCCTCTAACAACTTCGCGGCCTCGGCTTCCGCGTCCCAGCCGTTCATCTCGGCAAATTTTGTCTCCAATTCCGAAACCCGCAGCCCATCCGCATCGGAAAAATCCGGCTTTGCGTAAATCGCGTCCTTTTCCTGAATAATATTGTAAAGTTCTTTATGCCCTATGATCACCGTGGTCAAGACCGAATACTCATCATAGGCAAACTGGTCCTGCTTAAGGACCGACAGGCGTTTGCGGGGCGCGATCCCAATATCGCCCGCGGTTGTATCGATTTCCCGGGCTAAAATTTTTAAGAATGTCGACTTCCCCGAGCCATTGGCGCCGATCACCCCATAGCAGTTGCCGGGTGAAAAAACGATGTTGACATTTTCAAAAAGGCGCCGCTTTCCAAATTGTAAAGTGACATTATGGACTGAAATCATAATTTATTATTTCCTAAAAGACATATGTGAGGAAGAGTGTAATTATAACATATCGTCGGATATAAAGGCAAATAAAGCTTTCGAGATTTAACTAACGTGAATTCGATATAAAAATTCCTCCCCATCGATGGGGGGGATTCTGTCAAAAGTTTTTAGTTTGAATCTGGCTATCTTCTTTGTGACCAGCAAGTTTTGATCGTAACTCTTCCCTCCCCCTTGTGGGGAGGGTTAGGGAGGGGGACTGCAAACACTCAACTATCTTTTGCAAAACCCCCTCTCGATTTCTAAGAACCTCATCATTCCAAAATCTTAAAATCGTAAAACCCTGCTCTTTAAGCCACTCCTCACGCACTTTATCTTCCTCTTCCTGCGCGTGTTGTCCACCGTCAACTTCTAGTATCAATTGTCTCTCAAAACACACAAAATCGACTATATAGCGCCCTATAACCGCTTGCCTACGAAACTTCGCACCCAGGTTTTGGGCCCGAAGTACATACCAAAGGTATTTCTCGATCTCTGTGCAATTATTTCTTAACTTTTTCGCAATAGGTGTTAATTCTTTCTTCAACCTTCCCCTCCCCTAACCCCTCCCACAGGGGGAGGGGAATTGTCCACATTCTAACCTCTCCCACAAGGGAGGGCATTGTCCATATTCTTTCATATCTCCAATCCTTGGCCATATTTACTTTTCATAAAACTTTTGACAGTACCGATGGGGGAGGAATTTTTATATCGAGATCGCGTTAAAATATCACAGCTGGCATCCGGTGGTGAGTTTATGCCCAATGGCAAAACTGTGGGCGTCCATGGGTTTAGCGCCCTCGAGGTGGACTTTTTTAACAATGAGGATTTTGTCACCGGCAGCGATTCTTAAGCCTTCTTGCTTTATCTCAACGATTGTCCCGGGCTGCCATTTCTCCGTAAGCTTAGGCCCGATGCCGGTTTCCAAAATCTTCAACCTCTTCCCTTCAAAAAAAGTAAAAGCCCCGGGCCATGGTAAAAGTCCGCGCACCAGATTGTGGATGGCAGCGGCATCTTCTTTCCAATTGATAACACCTAATTCTTTAGTAAGTTTTGGCGCATAGGTCACATCCGATAAATCCTGTTTGGTGAGTTGAAACTTTTTTGTGGCAATGGCCTGCAAAGTTTTTACGAGCAGATCCGCGCTCGTCTGGGCCATTCTGGCTCGCAGCGTAACAGCCGTATCATCGTCACTCATGGGCATAGACTGGGCATTGATGATCTCACCCGCATCCATGATTTCGTTCATCTTGATGACCGTGACACCGGTCGTATGGTCGCCGTTTATTATCGCCCAATTTATGGGCGCGGCCCCGCGGTATTTGGGCAAAAGCGAGCCGTGGACATTGATACAAAAAAATTTGGGAATCTTTAGAATTTCGGCCGGCAGAATTTTTCCGTAAGCAATCACAACAAAAATATCCGCCTGAAATTTTTGCAATTCTCTGATAAAAGAGGCCTCATTCAGATCCGTTGGCTGTAAAACCGGAATTTTATTTTTGAGCGCGAACTCTTTTGTAGGCGAAGCTGCCAGTTTCATCCCTCGGCCTTTAGGTTTATCCGGTCGCATCACGCAGGCAACGACTGGAAACGGCGAAGAAATCAGCCGCTGTAGGTTGACCAACGCAAAATCATCACTGCCAAAAAAGATGAGAGTCATAATTGATAATGGTCCATGTACCTCTAAATTAATATGAATAATTTAGGGCGAGAAAACTGTAAGAGACATGGATCTGTCATCCCCGAATGCTTTTGTCGGGGATCCA
>CAYHTV010000093.1:0-7719 GCA_964359575.1 uncultured Planctomycetales bacterium | reverse complement strand
TAAAGATTGCTTCGCTTCGCTCGCAATGACACGAAACTTGCACACGGCGTTAATCAAGTCCTGCTTACAATGAGTCTTTTCCCATTGGGAGTTCGGACATTGCTTTCATTAATGCGGCGGATGGCAAAATCCAAAATAGATTCAATCTGGCCTGGCTCTTTGGGCAGAGCTAATTCCACCGACACATAACCCTGCGCCTGTTGCCAATATCCGGGCAAATGGTAGAAATCCGAAATGGCCTGATTTCCGACGAGACCGGAGCCGGCAAAAAAATGCTTCCAGGAATAACTTTCCAATTGTAGCCGGTACACTTTGAACTGGTTGAGTAAATTCAAGTCCGCAACCTCAGAACTTTCCCCGGCCAGCGCCACCGCAGCCCCGCTCGCCACCGACGCCACACTATCCATTTTTCTAGCACAGCTTAAGGCATAGCTATTCTGCAAATGCGGCCAGCGTAAAAAAAAGCTCGCAACAATTTCCTCCTCCGCCAGCTCTCCCTCGGGGATATTCGTCAGGATAACGACTCTGGGTTCTGGCTGGGTAGCTTCCCGGACAATAATACCCCGCACTGCCGAGGATAAATCCTTGACGAGCGGCTCTATAACTTCTTTAGAAATCGCACAAGAAAACTCCTCACTTCGTTCGTCGCAACTTCTTTGCTGCATAGGAGAGGAGTTTTTAGCAGCTAGGAAAGTTTTATACTTTCCTATGCTGTCAAAAACTAATTTCTCCATCGAAATAGGATGCTCGATTGTATGCTCCAACGCGGCACTATTCGCTCGTGCCAGGGTCAAAAATTCTTTGTGCCAGGGCCAGACTCCGGCGATAAAGCGCCGCTTTTTGTTGGGGATGGAGCTAAATTGGGTAATTTCCTGCCCAGCTTCATCCAGCACAATAACCCGTTGGATTTTTTTAAAGGGAGCATTTTCAAAGGACAAAAGCAGCGCGGTGAATTCTTCACTCCAGGATTCCCGGCTGGAAACAGAATTAAGGATCAAGGGATCAATATTGTTTATGATATCTTTCGACAGATTGGACAATAATTTATTTTGGGAAATGGAAAATCCAGATTGGACATTATTGAGACACAGCGTCGTGAAATTGCCATCAATAAAATATTTTTGGCCATCTTCTAAAATAATCCCCAAGGATGCCAATTCTGCAGTCAATAAGGGAATCTCGTTAGCAAGTCGCAACGCCAGCCCCGGCGCGTCGGTCATGGCTTTTATCATATTTTCCATTTTATGATAGTTCAAAGGCGCGCTAAGGCCATTCAGCGACCACAGTCCTTGGCCGGTGTACTGAGCCAAATCTGGCAGTGTGCGCATGCCAAACGGTTCCAGAAAAAGCAGCGCTTCACTGGCCGACTGCAGCTCTTCTTTCGAAAATCCTAAACAATAATCTTTCAATATTTCACCCAGCATGGGGGTTGAGGCAAGATCCCACTCTGCGGCTTTTAAAAAAATACATCCCAGGCGATCTTGCAAAAATTTTCGCTCCACCAGGGGCGGCCGTTCAATTTTAAAAATCGCTTCGGCAGCGGTTTCCTTTTCATTATCGGCGGGAATTTTAGATTTATTTTCCTCATCATAAGGTGGAGGCGTCATGACTTTGGAAGGTTCCTGCGGCGCTGGTTTTGCGATCCGCGGGATGTCCTTCAGCTTGGAGGCATGAACTTTACCCGCGAATTCCTGCTTTTTTTCAGAGGGGATTTTAAAAACGCGTGCTTTGCGCAGATGAAAAGGCCGGCGGCCGACCGGACTGCTTAACTGCGAATTTTGTAAAATCGAATTGATGGAAGATTTGGAGACAATGATGTTAAATTTTTTGCTCACAATCTCAGCCAGGCCGCGGCAGCTTAAAGTTTTTTTGTCTTTTTTCTGGCGGACAATAAAATCTACCACTTCTTTTTTAAATTTATAAATAACTCCCATGGAGACCCTCTGATTGGACATTAATATTTTTTATTATATCACATTGGACATTTAGTACAACAATGAATTACATGATTATGCTACTAGTACAAACGTACTTGAAAAAGTTACATTCCACAGCGGATTTTGCGCAGAGATATGTAACAAAACTTATCACGTTTGTATTAGTACATTGTAACATTAATTTCTGATGTTATAATTCCTTCTCCCCTTTGGGAGAAGGTCAGGATGAGGGGAAAATTGACGTTGATCTTTCTATCCCTCACCCTAGCCCTCTCCCTCTGGGAGAGGGAATATAAGATTAAAAATTTCTGTTACAGTGTATTAGTACCTTGTTACCTTAATTTTAATCATCAGAGGAACACAGTTCTAGGGTGTAATTGAAGAAAAATTATTTCATTCGCACAAAAAAATGTTATAGTATTTTATGATTAAAAAATGTCCATATTGTTTTGAAGATCTGGAGCAAAGAAACTTAAAGTGCCGGCACTGCGACCAATACCTCATTGATGAACTTCTGGAAATGGATTATCACGGCGCGGAAAAAAAGAATTGTTTTTATTGCGGGAAAAAAGTCTTGATCGAAGCCAAAATTTGCAAGCACTGCCACAAGTGGCTGGATGAAGTTGACCGAGCGGCGGAGGATTTACGGCATATGGAAGAGTGATGAATTATTCCGCGAGCTGCAGATGATCTCCTATTTGAGTTTTTGATTCTTGGATAGCGCCTTCCTTGAGCTCAATTGCATAACTCGCCTTAAAAAAAATCGGGCTTAAGCGATAGGGTTTGATTCCTACCACCAACCCCACCACCTGACAGTTTCGATCCACAAAAATCACATCGATCGCAAAACGCATAAAAAACATATGAATCGATTGGCAGTGATCAATGATCAAGGCTTCGCGGGAGCCCAATGATGAACGATTGAGCAGCCCAACCATCCGAGAAAAAGGTGTGCTGGCAATTTTCACTTGATCCGCAACGAGGGTGTTTTGGGTAAGATTGAGTATTTTCAAGAATGATAAGCTTATTCGGAGAACATCTTTTTATCGATATGAATACCGCGCTGCACCAGATCGTAATAACATTTCGGAATATAGCCTGTGGGTTTATAATCCCCCAATATCTGCCCTTCCGTATTCATGCCGCGGTGCTCAAAAGTAAAAATATCCTTTAAATCGAGCTGAAAATCTTCGATGAGGCCGGCGACCTCGGTGATGCCGGTGATCTTACGCGAACCGTCGGAAAACCGCGCGATGTGCACGATGATATTGATGGCGGAGGAAACCATTTCATTGATCGCCCGCACCGGAAGCTCAATACCGCTCAGTAAAATCATCGAACTCATGCGCACCAAGACATCGTGTGTGGAGTTGGCATGCAAGGTCGTCATAGACCCGTCGTGGCCCGTGTTCATGGCCTGCAGCATGTCTAAAATTTCCGCCCCGCGGCACTCGCCGATGATGATCCGATCCGGCCGCATGCGCAGGGTATTGATAAACAAATCACGAATTGAAACCGCCCCCTTCCCTTCAATATTGGTAGGACGCGATTCCAAACGGCCCCAATGACTTTTCTTAAGCCGCAGCTCGGCCGCGTCTTCAATCGTGATGATGCGCTCGTCATCTGGAATAAACTGCGAGATTACATTCAACAAAGTTGTTTTGCCAGCACCGGTCCCACCCGAGACAATAATATTTTTTCGCCCCAGAACACAGGCGTTTAGAAAATCGTACATGGGCTGCGACATACTATGAAATTTATCCAAAAGATCCTGCGCGCCCAGACGTTCAATGCCAAATTTCCGGATCGTGATCATCGGCCCGTTCAACGACAAAGGCGGAATAATCGCGTTAATACGCGACCCATCGGGCAGGCGCGCATCCACCATCGGTGTCGATTCATCAATCCGGCGGCCCAGGGGCGCTATAATGCGATCAATGATCGAACGCATCTGATCATCGGAAACAAAACGCTTGTTGGTCAAAATCAATTTTCCTCTTTTCTCCACATAAATTTCTCTCTTGCTGTTGGCCATGATGTCGGTTACTTCGGCATCCGCCAAAAAATCTTCCAATGGCCCCAACCCCAGCGCCTCGTTGACAATCTCCCTGACCAGCCTCACCCGCTCTTCGTGCGAAGAAATCATCCCGCCCTTTTCCTCCATGAGCAGATTGCTGATAATCTTTTCGGCGCTGCCTTTAATCTGCTGCGCCTGCTTAGGATCGCTTAAGGCCTCGGGCTTGATTTCTTCGATGTGCATCCGCTCAACCAACTTTTCGTGAATTTTTTTCTTAAGCGCGATAACCTCGTCTTCCTCCTCATAGAGAACCGCAGCCTGCCCGCTTTGAACCACTTGCTGCGAAATCCCAAACTTTTCCCAGAACTCTCCCGGCTTGGGCATATCATCCACGGTGCGCATCTGGGCGATTTCGGCGGATCGGATATATAAATTTTCCTTCTGCAGATCGTTGACCATTTTAAAAAACGCTTCCGACACTTTGGTTTTGGGATTATCGATGACACACGGCACGCCTTGGTTGAGGGCCATGCCCACGGCCCGGCCGTCGGAGGGAATATGGGAAAAAATTTCACAGGCCAAGGCTGAGCGGACTTCCTGCCAGGCCACGCCGCCGCGGCTCTCGGAACGATTCAAAATCAACTTCACCATCTTAACCGGAAACTGCAGGCTCTGCAGGACATCCAGCGACCATTTGATCTGATATACCGCCAGAACGTCCGGTGTCGCCGCCAAAAGAATGACATGGGAATGATCGAAGGCCGTGATCAGAGTCTCGCTGAAGGCCTTTCCTCCATCGATAATGATAAAATCATAGACGGCGGAGGCCTTCTTGAAAAATGGTTTGATATTGTCCGGGGTGATGTGCCCGATCTGCCGCGTGTGCTGGATCGCCGGCAAAAAGTCCAGGCCGCTGGAATGCGAGATAACAAATTTTTTGATGTTTTCCGGATCAGGGGACGCTTCCATGTTGGCCAAAAAATCAACAAGGGCGTGCCGGGGTGTTAAATTCAACATTCTGGCCATATCCTGCCCGGCCTGAAAATCTAAATCAATCAACAGAGTTCTTTTGCCAGACAAGGCCAAGGCCGTGGCCAGATTCACAGCAATAAAAGTTTTTCCGACACCGCCTTTATTGCTAAAAACAGTGATCGTCTTTGAATCCATTATTATTTTCTTTCTAAACTATAAACGATAGGCACGGTGACATTCAACTCTTGCAGCTTAGATTCTGGAGGAAAAATGGAATACGGCGCAAGATTTTTCGCCGTTTGTAAAGCGCATTCATCAAAAACCTCGTGGCCGGAGGATTCTTTGACCGCGGCAGTGGCCAAGGTGCCGTCTTTAAGAATTCGTAAATTAAGTTTTACGGTGCCTTCCCATCCATATTGCTTAGCTTCTTCGGGATAAAGGATAGATCGCGCGATGCGCGCCTGCACAAGCTGTTCGTAGGTTTTTCCTGAGGAGATAAATGGTTTAGCTCCCGCACTAGATATTTTAACCGGCGGACACAAGCCCTTGGCAGAAGAGGACGCGGCCGGGCTCTGCCTATAAACTATAGGAATGGTAACAACAATTTCATTGATCTGCAATTGCGCGGGAAACGGCGGGTAGGGGGATAAAATCTGCGCGGTGTTTAAAGCGTCTTTGTCAAAAGCGCTGTAGCCGGAAGATTCCTTAAGGATAGCTTCATCCAGCGTCCCATCTTTCAAAATTTTTAAAGTCAGCTTCACCGTTCCTTCCCATCCTTTTTCAATGGCCTCGTAAGGATAAGAAATGGCTTCGGAAATCTTTTTCTGGACAGTCTGCGCGTAGGATGTTGTCATTGTCGTTGCGTCACCCTGCTCAATTTTAACGTCTGGGGAACTCATCGGCTCTTGGATTTCTGCCATATTTTCTATATCCTCCGCATTCCCCGTATCCTTCAGCTGCGCATCATCCACCTGCATGTCCTGCGCATCCTGCGCGTATTCTTTTGCGGCGGTCATGGCCTGATTTTCATTTTTATCCGTAATGTCTGCCTGGCTTTGCTCGGATATATCCTCGGCTGCGGGTGGCTCAGCCACTGAGCCCGCGCTCTTTTCTGAAAAACCCGCGCTTGTATTTGCCGCATTGTCCGCTTCTTTCTCCACGGCTTCTTTCTCCACGGCTTCTTTCACATCATTCTTTGCATCATTCATGGATGTCTTGGTCTCGGCCGTGGGCTGCGCCGCTTGGGCAGTTTGACTTTCCGCCGGGCGAATAATCGTCGGCGTTAACGAAATAACCACTTCTGTATCCACGTCTGCCGCGGGATTAGACCTTGAACGAAAAACAAACCCAATGATAGGAATATCACCTAGAAATGGGACTTTTTTAACAGTTTGGCTACGTGAGGATTTGATTAAACCAGCCAAGACAATCGTCTGCTGGTCTTCTAAAAAAAGCTGGGTCTGGGCCGAGCGGGTCGTGAAGGCCACATCATTATTCACCTTGTTCGCCGCGTCGATATCACTGATCGTGACGGAAAGTGTAATGTCGACTTTGCCGCTGCGAATAGTAGGCGTAATATTCATGATAATCCCGTAATCTTTAAACGAAACATTTTCCGTGGCAACGCCGCCGGCCCCGGTGGTCGTGGTCGTGCGGATCGGAATTTGCCCGCCCACCTGAAAGCTGGCCTGTTTACCGCTCACCACCACCAACTTGGGTTTGGAAAGAATCCGGCCTTTTCCTTCTTGCAATAAATTATTAATAGTTAAAAGCAGCGCGGAGGTCCGGGCGAAATCCCCTATTTTAATAAACCGCCCTAGTTGATCGCTGGCGCTAGGAATAGCCTCCGAATAGGTGAGCTTCAAAGAGGTGTTGCTGCCGGTTGTCCAATCAAACCCCAAACTTTTCTGTAAACTGGTGCTCAGCTCGGCAATCTGCATGTCAATCTGCACCAAATCTTCGTTCGCTTCTTGCGTCACCAAGTTGACCGTCCGGCTGGAAAAAGGAGAGACAATGTTCGAAAATTCTTTATATTTATCATCTCGCAATTGGCCGGAGATCATCACCTTGCCCTCGTATTTGTTCTCTTCAATCTTGACCCCTTCCAAGCCAGCAGCTTTCAGCAATGTTTCAATACGGGTTTTGATCTGTGATAAATCTTCTTCATAAACACGGATCATAATCGTGCGCTTGCCCTTTTCATCCCAAATAAAAAAGGGCGTCTGCCCCATGTTTTTTCCGACAATCAAAAGTTTTTCCGAGTCGGCGCTCGCCACATCCGCGATATTCGGATCACTGATCGACAGCCTCGTTAACGAGTAAACTTTGAGCGTCGCTAATTCGCCTTTGAGGATGTTGATTTCCATGGATTCATTGGAATCCACCGGCTCAATGGCAATTTGAGACAAAACATTTGCCGGCACAGAAAAAATGCTCAAACACAAAATAACCACAATAGCTGTGACTTTTCGAAGTTGCTTAACAAAACTCATATGCTTTACTCCCTGCCTTCCCTAAAATAAAATTGATTTAAGTGATAACGAAGGATAATCAGTGCATCGATACTGTCGGAAAACCATACTAGTACACTGTAAAATTAGTTCTTAAATCCCTCCCCCTTGATGGGGGAGGTTAGGTGGGGGTAAACATCGTCGATAATCACCCTCCCCTAACCCCTCCCATCCAGGGAGGGGAATGATTATTTAAATTAGAAATTAATGTTACAGCGTACTAGTACACTGTAACATTAATTTCTGATGTTATAATTCCTTCTCCCCTTTGGGAGAAGGTCAG
>CAYHTV010000092.1:0-7880 GCA_964359575.1 uncultured Planctomycetales bacterium | reverse complement strand
CAAGTCGCTTTGTTTTCTGGAAATTATTGCTAATGGTTGTACAAAGCTCAATAAGTTTTGAGTTTAAAGGATTTCTATGCAAATCTACATTGGTGCCGATCACCGAGGATTTAAACTAAAAAATAAAATAGCGGATTTGTTAAAACGCCTGGGTTATCAGGTGACGGACATGGAGGCATTCCAGGGTGAGGTAAGCTGCGATTATCCATTGATTTCGTATAAGCTCGCGCGCCGCGTGGCTACGACTAAAGGTTCGCGGGGGATTCTCGTGTGCATGACGGGAATCGGGCACGCGATTGCCGCCAATAAAGTGCCTGGTGCGTACGCCGCCCTTTGTTACAATAAAGAAGCCGCGATCCTTTCTCGCCAGCACAATAATGCTAATGTCTTGGTGTTGGGCGCGAAATTCGTCGCGGAAAAAGAATTTCCGGAGATTATTGAAGTCTGGCTGGAAACAAAATTTGAAGGTGGCCGGCATCTGCGCCGGGTGAGGCAGATTAAAGATATAGAAAAAGCTCAAAAATTTGAAAGTAAAAACTTAAAGGTTAAAGCTCAAGATCGCGCCTCGAAGTGACAGTATTTAACTTTTGGATTTTTAAGTTTTGAGCTTACGAAAGGACACACATGTCTGATTTGAAAAATGTCGATCCTCAAGTTTATCAAGCGATCCGCAATGAATTGAAACGCCAGCAGGGGAATCTTGAGCTCATCGCTTCAGAGAATATTGTATCGGAGGCGGTTTTAGAGGCTCAGGGATCTATCATGACCAACAAATATGCCGAAGGTTACCCTGGCGCGCGTTATTACGGCGGCTGCGAATACGTCGATGTCGTTGAGCAGCTGGCGATTGACCGGGCTAGAAAATTGTTCGGCGCAGAGCACGTGAATGTCCAGCCTCATTCTGGTTCGCAGGCCAACATGGCAGTGTACTTGGCGGCGCTCAATTACGGTGACACAGTGCTTGGAATGGATTTGGCCTGCGGAGGGCATCTGACGCACGGTATGAAAATCAATTTTTCCGGCCTTTCCTATAAATTCATTTCGTACGGCGTTGATAAAACAACGGAAATGATTGATTATGATGAAGTATTAAAGTTGGCCCGGGAGCACAAGCCTAAAATGATTATCGCTGGGGCTTCCGCGTATTCCCGCATTATTGATTTTAAAAAATTTCGCGAGATTTGCGATTCCATCGGCGCGTATCTTTTTGTCGATATGGCGCACATTGCCGGATTGGTAGCCGCCGGCTTGCATCCCAATCCGGTGCCACACGCCCATTTTGTGACAACGACGACGCATAAGACCTTGCGCGGCCCCCGCGCGGGGATGATTTTATGCAAAGCAGAATTTGCCAAAAAGATAAATTCCCGGATTTTTCCCGGTATTCAGGGCGGGCCGCTGATGCACGTGATCGCGGCCAAGGCGGTCTCCTTCAAAGAGGCGCTCAGCCCGGGGTTTAAAAAATATCAGAAACAAATCATTCAAAACGCGCAAACCTTCGCCCAGGCATTATCCGATTCAGGTTTTCGTATTGTGACCGGGGGGACGGACAACCATCTGTTTATGGTAGATTTGCGATCCAAAAAGATATCCGGCAAGGATGCCTCGGCCGTTTTGGATAAAGTCAGAATTACCGTAAACAAAAATTTGATTCCTTATGACCCAGAGCCCCCAACGGTGGCAAGCGGAATACGCGTCGGAACTCCAGCGGTCACGACCCGCGGCATGAAGGAAAAGGACATGAGGACAATTGCCGGGTTTATTGATGAGGCCATCGCTCAGCGTGACAGTGAAAAAATGCTGGCCAAGGTACGCGCCGGCGTTGAAAAATTGGCAAAGGAATTTCCAATATATAAAAAACTTAAAAGTTAAAACTCAAAATTTAAAAGTACACAAAATTTTTAACTTTTGAGTTTTAACTTTTAAGTTTTGATTTTTCTATGAAGTGTCCCATTTGTCATTACAAAGAAACCAAGGTTATCGACTCACGCCTGAGTAACGATGGAAATTCCATCCGCCGGCGGCGGGAATGCCTTAAGTGCGAGAAGCGCTACACCACGTACGAATATATTGAGCAGGTTCCTTTGATGGTGATAAAAAAAGACGGCCGGCGGCAGCCATTTGACCGCACCAAAATTATTTCGGGTTTGGTCAAGGCCTGTGAGAAACGCCCGGTGAGCATTGACAAGATCGAGGAGATGACCTCAGAAATTGAGCGGGCGATCCAGCGGCAGTTTGACCGCGAGGTCCAGGCCAACGTGATTGGCGAATTGATCATGGAAAAGCTGGCGGTGGTCGATGAGGTCGCGTACGTGCGTTTTGCTTCCGTATACCGGCAGTTTCGGGACGTGAACCAATTCATGAGCGAGCTCAAGCACATTTTAGACCGGGAAAAAATCAATTTAAAACAACCCAGTAAAAGCAAACGCGTGCCAGTAGGGGAAGAAGAATGAATGTCCAAGTTGAATTAAGTAAAATTATTATTGATGAAAAGCGCCAGGACCAAGTTATTGTTTTAAAAGAAAAATTCGGTGACCGCCAGTTTCCTATCGTGATTGGTTTTTTGGAGGCCTCCAGCATCAAGATGAAACTTTCCGGGTTGGAGGTGCCGCGCCCGATGACACATGATCTCATTGTCTCGGTGGTGGAACATTTGGGCGCAGCGGCTGAAAAACTCATCATCGATAAATTAGTCGAAAATACTTTTCATGCCAAGCTGGAGGTTAAAACAATTACCGGCGAGACCAAACAGATCGACTGCCGTCCTTCCGATGGCATTGCTTTGGCAGTGCGCACCGGCTGTGAGATTTTTGTCGACGAAGAAGTCTTAAAGAAAACCGCATTTTTGAAACAATAAGAAAGGTCACAAGGTCACAAAGTCACCAGTCATTGCATGTGACCTTGTGACTTTGTGACCTTGTGACCTTTATGTCTTTCCTCGCCCAATATCCTAATTTTAAAACCATCCAAGATCTCGCTAAACGCAAAAAGATTGCTGTGTATCTCGTGGGTGGCTTTGTGCGTGATACTCTTTTGCAGCGTCCCTGCCTGGATTTTGATTTTGCCGTTGAGCGCGATGCTGTCAAATTTGCCCGTCAGTTTGCTAAAGTCATCAAGGGCGCGTTTGTCCTTTTGGATGAAGGGCATGGCTGTGGACGGGTCGTTAAAAAAAGCGGCTCAGCGATGCAGACGTTTGATTTTGCGGATTTTCGCGCTAAGACACTCAAGGGCGATTTGGCGCACCGGGATTTTACCATTAATGCCTTGGCTGTGGATTTTAAAAAAATCACTCCTTCAACGGATATTGCCGGCATGACGATCGCTTTTCGTAATGCCAAGCGGGATCTATGCACTAAGACCATCCGCATGATTTCAGCGAAATCGTTTAAAGAAGATCCGCTGCGCCTTTTGCGCGCTTTTAGTCTGCGCGGGCTTTTGTCATTTAAGATTGAAAAGAACACTCTCGCGCAAATTAAAAAGGATAAAAATTTACTGCGCACGGTTGCATCCGAACGGATCCGTGAAGAGTTATTTAAAATTCTATCGGCGCCGCAGGCCCCGGATATTTTAAGAGAAATGGATAAAGCGGGCCTGCTCGAAGAGGCGATTCCGCAAGTTACGGTCATGTACAACATCCCCCAGGGCGGGTATCACCATTTGGACGTCTGGCCGCATTCTTTAACCGTCGTTGCCGAATTGGAAAATGTTTTTGCGCAAGCCAGAAAAGACGAAGAGGTGGCGGCGTATCTCAACGAAGATTTAGGCGGCAATCACCGCCGGTTTGCGCTGATGAAACTAGCCGCGCTCTTGCATGACATCGGCAAGCCGCAGACGCGCAAGAAAGAGGACACCGGCCGTGTTTCGTTTCACGGCCATGAACACGTCGGGCGGGAGATCGTCCGCAGTATCGCTAAACTTTTAAAACTTTCCACCCGCGAACGGCACATGCTGGAGGATATGGTGCGCTGGCATCTGCGGCCCGGATATTTATCGAATTTTAAAAAACCCAGCGAGCGTTCAATCTTCCGGTATTTTCGCGATACCAAAGACGAGGCCGCAAGCATCCTGTTGTTATCCCTGGCCGATCAACGTTCCACCCGCGGGCCGCTCACAACCGAAAGAGACCAAAGGCACCATGAGCATATTTGCCTGAGCCTCGTTGAGCGCTATTTTAAGAAAAAACAAGAAAAACCGTTTCTGCGCCTTATCACTGGGCACGATTTGATTAAAAAAATAAAATTAGAGCCATCCCCGTTGTTTGCCAAAATTCTGCGCGAGGTCGAGGAAAAACAAGCGCTTGGGCAGATCGCGACCAAAGAGGAAGCATTGGAGCTGGCAAGAAAAATAGCGTATAAAAAATAATTAAGGAAATTCTAATGTCGAAATCCAAGACAAATTTTAAATTCGAGTTTTGAAATTCTAGTGTAGTGCGTCTAACACTTCTTGACATTTGTCACCCCCGAATGTTTCTGTCGGGGGTCCACTGAATCCTGTATGGATTCCCGACTCCGCCTGAGGCGGATCCGCCTTTGGAGGAAAAAGCACTCGGGAATGACAGCGCTTATAAGTAAAGGGATTTATGACTCACTACACTAGTACACTGTAACAGAAATTTTTAATCTTATATCCCCTCTCCCAGAGGGAGAGGGCTAGGGTGAGGGATAGAAAGATCAACGTCAATTTTCCCCTCATCCTGACCTTCTCCCAAAGGGGAGAAGGAATTATAACATCAGAAATTAATGTTACAATGTACTAGAAATCTTCAAATTTGGTATTTGGTATTCGAATTTGTTTCGGATTTCGTATTTAGGATTTCAGATTTTAATGGGAGATTATGCACATTAAGAATACAACACTTTCGATCATTCAATCTGATATTGTCGCTTTGTCCGTTGATGCCATTGTCAACGCGGCGAATAATAAGTTGCTGATGGGAGGCGGTGTGGCTGGTGCGATCCGTAAAAAGGGTGGACAGTCCATCGAAGAGGAAGCGGTCAAAAAAGGCCCGCTGGCTGTCGGCGATGCGGTCGCGACCGGAGCCGGGGCGCTTAAGGCCAAATATGTGATTCACGCCGTAACGATGGGTATGGATTTTAAAACCGATGAACATAAAATCCGCGCGGCGTGCGCCAGCGCTTTAAAATGCGCGAATGATTTAAAAATTTCCTCGATTGCGTTTCCGGCCTTGGGGTGCGGAACCGGCGGATTCCCGCTCATCGGCGCGGCCAAAATCATGGCGCAGGAAATTTTAAAATTTTTACGCCATACGTCGCCTAACACAAGCTTGCGGGAGATTCAATTCTGCCTGTACGATGACGAAGCGTTTGCGATCTTCAACAAAGAAGTTCCAGGATATATCGCGCATATTATTGAGGATTTAGGAAAAGGCCCTTACGTCACCGTGGACATCATCATCGAACTCCCCGAAGGAATAGTTTTGATTGAGCGTTCCAATCCGCCGTATGGCTGGGCGCTGCCGGGAGGATTTGTCGATTACGGTGAGAGTCTCGAGGAGGCGGCCGGGCGCGAGGCCAAGGAAGAAACGAATTTGGAGTTGGAAAATTTGCGGCAGTTTTACACGTATTCGGCCCCGGATCGCGACTCGCGCTTTCATACCATTTCAACGGTATTTGCGGCCACCGGGAAAGGCCGGCCTCAATCCGGTTCCGATGCCAAAGGGCTTAAAGTTGTGAGGTGTGCTGATCTCCTGCAGCTTAAATACGCGTTTGATCATTGGAACGTATTAAATGATTATTTGAAAAAGAAATGACTCTGCGTCCTACGAATTTAATCTATAGCTCCCGGCTTTATCCCTTTTGAAGAAGGCCCTCCGAGATTGTAGCGCGTGTAAATCGTATCCAAGAAATTCGCAGCTTGAGCAAAGACCCCTTCAAATTTTTGCCAATCGTATTGCCCATTGACTAAAAATTGGTTTTGGAGAAAATAGTTTATATTTTGGGGATCAAGGGGGTTGTGCTGCTTTATTAAATTGAGATGATAACTGACCGCCCCAGAGTCTTGAGAGGAGAATGAATAAGGAGTGAGATAATTTTGGTTTGCAAAGTAGCTTAAATACGTTAATGATTCATGTAATGTTGCAAATTGGAAAAAAGTCCCGCCCGGTTGATAAATATTATTGTCTAATGACGGAACGAAGCGAGCCCAATTTTTAAAAAGGGGCCCAAGCAAGTCAGCGCTCAAAAGGGGATCTATTTCATAAGGGAAATAGTCTGGATCTGAGATGTCCCCCTTGATGAGAATAGGAGAGAAGGGCCCGCGGACTCCATCAAAAGCGGCCATAGTCTGTAAGTCATGAACAAAATCTTGAGCCCCGGGGCGGACGCTGCCATCATGATGAAAAACTCCGCCTACGCTTGCAAAAGGTGGCTGCTTTCCGTTTTTCCCCCCGGGCCCAATGATTCCCTGAAAGAAACAAAACCCGTTGCGTTTTCCTTCATCGAAAAATCTTTGCACCAAATATAACATATCATCGCGATAGGAATTACCTTCCCCAAATTCCGTAAGAATAATGGGTTTACCGCTTACATTGGCTTGTTCGGCCAAGTCCAGCCAGTGCTGCATATTTTGTTTTAACCTGGAATAAGGATGGGTGGAAAGGATATCAATATCCGGGTTAGAGACGAAGGGATTGCCCGGCAATAAGGCGGCAAATCCTATTGTTAAAGGAAGCGAGGGGGCGATCGTCTTAAAATGAGCCGCCGCTGTTTCCAAAAAATCTTTGTGCAGGGTATCATCAGGTTCATTGCATATATCGATGATGATTTTTATCCTCTGGGGATTGACCTCGTTGATAGCGTCCACAATAACCCGCTGATAGGCGTATCCGCCATTCGGGCGAGTAAAAAATGCCGGATCAGAGAAATCCGCTGATGTGGGATTGCGGTACCAGGTATCGGTGGCGGTTGTTTCTTGACCCGGGGGCGGATCAATAAAACGCCAATCATAGGCAATGAGCACGGCATTGATACACGCCTCATCCAGCCTCGCCACAAAATCCTTAAAATCATTCTTGAATTTGACAGGATTTTTTAAGAAGGCATAGTAGTTTAACCACATCCTCCCAGTATTGAGATGGTATTGATTATATATCGCTAATTGTGTTTTTATATCTGCTGATACATATTTGTCCCAGATAACAAGGCCTGCCGTGGGCCCTTTATAAGTGGGATCGTTGGTCAGGCTGGGATACGTTGGGATAAGGTTGGCCCCGCGCATGTTGGAGTAATCTGTTTTTAAAGTTTCTTGACAAGACGAGGCTTTGGCAAAAGCTGACAAGGGTGAAAAAAGAAACAAAACGAATAAAATAACCAAAAAATGAAGGCAAACAAATTGTCGAGGGAAATTCCGCATAATAAATTACATCCTTAAGGGATTTTTTATTAAGCAGCCCTGTCATCCCTCGAGATTGGGAAGCAATCTTTCAAGCGATGAAAATAAAAAACGGGCTGCCTCTTCGGCAGCCCGGCAATCATCGATTGATAGAATTCTAGCCTTCTATATCCTTAGATCCGTAACTTTGTGTCCTTGCCTTTCGGCCCTGCCTTGGAATTTGTAAGGGCGGCAGGGTTCTCTTTTGAGAACAAGTTTACCTTTTTTCGAAGTGTTATTTAAAGTATAAAACGGGATGAAGCAAATTCAAGGCCTTGAGAGGGGTTTGAGGAAAACGGTTTCTTTTGAAGTATTCAGCATACTATCTTTAAAGATGGATTTATTTTCACCATCTGCCGGTTTTCTAAAAATAAACAAATGTTCATGCATAATCAATAAGAAGTCTTTATCCCGAGCCCCCCAATACCTTGTCGTTGCACAGTTATGCTGAACCTTAATGACGTCCTCTTTTAAAATAAATCCGACCTTTA
>CAYHTV010000091.1:0-7930 GCA_964359575.1 uncultured Planctomycetales bacterium | reverse complement strand
CTCTTCAGGCGGCTGCGCTTGATATTTAAATCTGCCTCTTGCAAAACCATTAATCCTTTTTTAAATTTTTCTTGCGGGAGCCGTTCGCGGGATTTTCCCCAAAACCATACCAGTCCGCCCATCAACTGCAAGGGATGAATCCCCTGGCTCAAAAGCACGGCTAAAATTTTCAGCGCTTCTTCACTCCGGCGCAGCCCCATGGCTTTGGTCATATCAAAAACATTCAACTCCCGGTCAACCTGGCCAAAACTCATAACCTTAACCCAACGGTTTAAACTTTTTACAAAACTGTCCGCCGGACTTAATTCATCGGAATCAAGGATTATGATCGTTTTATCATTTTTTTTAGAAAAAAAATCCAGGAGCAGTTCTTTATGATGGGGATCTAAGCGGTGGCTCTCGCGGATGACCACCAGGCGCTCTCTGGCGACCGCAGGAAAAGCAATCAGAGCTTTTTTAAGAACATCGTGGTCGAGTTTGTGGGCATACAGACTTTCGTAATCAAATTCCAGCGCTTCCGCGGAAGTCAGCAATTTCCTTTTTAATTCAGCAATCTTCGCATCTTTTGCTTTTCTATCCTGCCCAAGAAAAAAATAGGCCATTTGCCAACCTGCATTTTTTTAATTTCTATAGAAGTTTCGCAATTGTGTCATTGCGGGCATAGGAAGGGTATTCAAACGCGAAAGTCCTATTTTACCAATTCTCGATGCTGCGCTCCACAATCCGGCGGGCTAAATCGACAATAGCATCATTGATCGCCGTGGTTTCAGATTTCGCCGAAGGCCCCGTGACAAAATAATTACCTTCTCCCGAAAAAGAGCTCTCCTCCCAAATGATTTCCTCCTTCTCTCTGTCCCATAATGCCACATGCACCGTAACGCGTATGCGATATTCTTCCACATCATCATTATCCGTTCGCCGTAAAACAGAACGGTCAAAGCTGAGCAATTCCCCTTTGAGGATCACATCCGCTGCCTCCGGCGTGGCAACTCTCAGATGCCCATCGAAAAGAAAACGGTCAATGACGGCATCCCGCACCTTTACTTCCAAAAGCGGGATATAGATATCTTGAGTATTTTCCTGGGTGAAATCGATGCTGTTTTTGATATCTTCCACATAGATGGTGCGTATTCCGCTGGCGAGAAGGACATTGGTGGAATAGCCGCAGTTTAAAGAAAGGAGGACAAAGGATGCCAGGATGAAGAAAGCAAGAATTCTTTTCATTTGATTTGAGAATTAAGAGAACGGATTTTTTCCAGGGCCTTTACCACCCAGCTCGTGTTTTGAAAATCAGCGACGATGGTATTATAATAAATTTTCGCGGCGTTAAAATTTTTCTGCTTTTCATAAAATTGGGCAATAACAAAATTATTTTCCGCTTCCTTTTCCTTCAAATTTTGAATTTCCTGCTGCGCCTTGTCAGACAACTCAGCATCGGGATAATGCTCCACAAATGTCTTAAACTCTTTAACCGCGGATTGGGTGATGGCCTGGTCATACTGCGGCCCGGTGGAACGTTTGGCATCGGAAAGCGCGATCTGATATTTCGCCGCCTTCGCCCATTCGCTCTGTGGATAATCATTGATAACTTTTTCAAACTCATCCCTGGCTTCCTGGTAAAGCTGCTTGCCCTGCAGATATAAACCGATTTTATACTGCGCCGGAGCCGCCAGTTGGCCGTAAGGGGCATTCTTGATCACCTTACGAAAAACATCAACCACATTATAATCCCCGCCGACAACTGCGTTGACGAAAGTATTCTTTTTATCTTCCCCTTCGAGCATACGATGGCCGATCTCGAATTGCCTTTTGACAATCTCCGCCGCCCGGTCGCTATAAGGATATTTCTCAATCACCACTTGAAAACTCTTAAAAGCCTCGTATAACTGACCCTCTTCTTCCTGCGCTAAGCCAATATAATATTGCGCCTCAGCCGCTTCCCGCGCCTTGGGATAATGCTTGATCAATTTATTGGCCTCCTCGGTTGCTTTTTTATAATTTTTTGCGTCAAAAATTTCTTTGACGTAGGCGAGTTGTTCCTGCGGGGTTTCCTTAACGGCATACTTTGGATTAACCCATTTATTGGTTTCCGGAGTCCAAACCCAGAAGGCAAAACTATTTTGGGAAACGAAAAGTAAAAATATTAAAATAAAAATTATTATTCGCATGCCGTCCAATTTAGCATAGTTCAATTATTTTGTCAAATTTAGTGGATGATTTTTTCGCTTGCTGAACTTTCCATGCGTTTAGGGCCAAACTGACAATAATGTAATAAGTCATTACATACCAAATAGATACATCTTTCATATAAAAATGAGACCAGGGGATTTGCGCAAACCAATAAATCACCCAGACCATTCCATTCAATATAAACCTAAGGCATGCCACAAACGCAAAAGTTAAAAACGGTATTGTCGTGCTCACCAGCATAAAACCCAAGCCCAAAACAACTAAAACCGAGGAAAGCGGCACAACAATCAAATTCGCTAAAAGCGTGATCGGCGTAATCACCTGAAAATAATACGCAATTAAACCCAAGACGCCTCCCCAAGCCGTCAGCGAAACTAAAAACGACTTCAATATCCACGACAGGGGTTTCAGCAAACGCTTCTCAAAAGGTGCAAGGAAATTCATAAGTACCGGATAGCCTTGAATTATCGCCAAAACACTGACAAACGAAAGCTGAAACCCTACATCAAAAATGTTGAGCGGATTCACAAGTAAGATGAGAAACGCGGCCAAAGACAGGGAATTGACCGCATCGATTTCTCTTTGCATCAGAAAGCTCAGCAAAAAAACCGTTGCCATGATCGTCGCGCGCACCACCGGCGGTTTCGCACCCGTCAAAAAAGAATAAAAAATCAACAACGCAATCGTCAAAATAATTTGGCTTTTGCGGCCAATCGGCAAAATCCTCAAAAATAAAAATATTACCACCGTCACGATACCGATATTAAAACCACTGATGGCCAGAACATGCGCGGTCCCGGTCTGCACAAACAGTTCCTGAATATGCTTCGGGATCTGCGCCCCCTCGCCCAAAAGAGCAGTGATCAGCAGGCTGGCTTCGTTGGGCAAAAAATATTTTTCAAACATTGCCCTTAACTTATCACGGGTTTTCAAGGAAGCCGCTTTTAGCCAAAACCCCTGTTCTTGGTTTAATATCTCAACACGGCCGATCTTTTTTACGCTTAAAATATATTGAATCCCTTTACGGGATAAATATTTTTCATACGAGAATGTCGAATCGCCTGAGAATTCAAACGGCCGGTGTAATTTTCCTTCCAGAAAAATATAATCGCCGTAAGTGACCGCGCAATCACGGAAGACATTGACCAGAATTTTTCCCCTTCGCTCCTGCCAGCCCCACGGTGCTGGCACGCGTTTGATTTCTAAAACAAATGCTGTTTTGGTGCTTCCCCAAACATTGCGCTTATCAACATCAGAGGCCACCAGCCCTTCGAATGACGCGGTCTTTCCGTAATAGAATTGGGCCACACGGCTGATATGATTCTCGGGGGATGTTTGATAACTGTGGGAAAAAATAAATCCCGCTGAACTAAAAGACAAAAAAGCAAAAATCGCAAAACAAAAACGGTGCCTGATAAAAACTAAACTGAGAATCAGGAGAAAAACGGTTAAACAAATTCCAACAGCAAAGGGAAACGCTAAATACTGCTCTAAAATAATCCCTAAAGCAAAAAACAATACCACAGCTAAGAATGGCCGGTGGGTCGCCATCAGATGTCACCTTGCCTGTCAGCGGTGAGTGTGAGGTATTTGCGGATTTTCTCAAATTTGCGCGGGCCGACCCCTTTGAGCCAGCGGATGTCCTCAAGGTCAGCGAATGGCCCCTTCTGTTCCCGGTAATCAATGATCTGCTGAGCCACCTTTTCCCCAAGATAAGGCACCCGCAGTAACTCCTCGAGCGTGGCGTGATTCGGGTTAATTTTGTAATACACCTTTTCACTGTCGGTGAAACTCAGAAAATCACGAACCCGTGAATTTCTTTGATAGGAATAATGCAGAGCTGAGCCGAAAAGCAGCACGGATCCCAAAGAAATCAAAACAATTCGTTCTTGCTTGGTGAAATGAAACATAATGGGACATCGAGGGAAATCGAGAAGTCTTAAAGAGGATTGGGGATAAACCGAAAAATCTAAAACTCTACAACTATATTCACTAATTTTTTTGGCACAATAATAAATTTCTGTACCGGCTTGCCCTGCAGATATTGGTTGATCTTATCGTCGGCAAAGATAATATTTTTTAATTCCTCTTCGCTGGTATCGGCCGCAACAGCAAATTTGCCGCGCAGCTTGCCGTTGATCTGAACAACAATGGTAGCCATATCCTGCACTAAAGCGGCTTCATTATACGAAGGCCACCGCGCTTTGGCAATGCTTTCTTTGTGCCCCATCTTTATCTGCCAAAGCTCCTCGCAAACATGCGGCGTAAAAGGGGCCAGCAATAATACTAGTGTTTCCATCGCTTTATTACTAAAACTTTTTGACACCGACCTGTGGTGAACTATTGCTTGGTTAATGTGCCAATGAATACCATTGGCTAATACCATAATGTGACTAATTGCTGTATTAAACTTAAATCCTTGTTCCAGGGTTTGAGTAACTAATTTGATAGCCGTATTCCGCTCGAATTCGAGCGTTTTGTCATCGTCCTCTTGGGTATTGCTAACCTGGATGGGGACATTAGGGTCATAATGATTTTCAACCATTCTAACGACGCGGTCCAAAAATTTCCATGATCCTTCAATAGCATTGTCATTCCATTCCAGTTGATCTTCCGGCGGGGCAGCGAATAAAATAAACAGCCGCAACGTATCGGCACCGTATTTTGAAATAACATCATCCGGCTCAACCGTGTTCCCCCTGGATTTCGACATCACTTCCCCGTCTTTTAAAACCATTCCTTGCGTTAACAAACGCGTGAACGGTTCCGCAAAATTGACTAATCCCAAATCTTTAAAAAATTTTGTAAAGAATCGTGAGTAAAGCAAATGCAAAATCGCGTGTTCAATCCCGCCGATATACTGATCGACCGGCATCCAATAGGCTGCCTCATTTTTATCAAAGACCTGCTGGTTATCACGGGCAGAACAGAAACGCAAATAATACCAAGACGAATCAAAAAATGTGGCCATGGTATCAGTTTCCCGCCGGGCTTGAGCCTGGCATCGGAGACAGGACACATTAACAAATTCTTTCACTTGAGACAGAGGGCTTCCGCCTTCACCGGTGATTTTCACATTTTTGGGAAGTTCCACTGGCAAATCTTTTTCCGGCACCGGCACAATGCCGCAGTTATCGCAATAAATGACGGGGATCGGCGTCCCCCAATAACGCTGGCGCGAAATCAGCCAATCGCGAAGCCGCCAGTGAACCGTTGTTCTTCCCATTCGGTTGTGGTCCATCCACTCGGCAATTTTTTTCTTGGCATCCTCATTTCCTAAACCATCGAATTGCTTAGAATTGACCAACTTACCTTGACCCTCATACGCCTGTCGCAAATCCGAAACTTGATTCTGCGGATTTGCCGGATCTGCAATGACAATCCGCATCGGGAGTTTATGCGCTCTGGCAAAAAGAAAGTCGCGCTGATCATGCGTCGGAACAGCCATGATGGCGCCGGTCCCATAATCCATTAAGACATAATCCGCAATCCAAATTGGAATTGCCTCGTTATTCACCGGATTGATGGCGCAGCGCCCGGTAAAAATACCGTTTTTCTGCTGCTCACCGGATATACGTGAACTCTTGCTTTCGTTAACGGCCTTTTTAATAAATCCGCGAATTTCTTTTTCGTAAGATGTGCCTTGAATCAATTTTTCAACCAAAGGATGTTCCGGAGCTAAAACGATATACGTAACGCCGAAAATCGTATCCAGTCGCGTCGTAAAGACTGGAATTGTCCCGGGCGAATCTTTGAGTTTAAAATAAATTTCACAACCAAAACTTTTGCCGATCCAGTTTTCCTGCATAGCCAAAACGCGCGACGGCCAGCCGGTCAGTTGCTGCAAATCTTCCAAAAGCGTTTCGCTGTAAGCGGTAATTTTCAAATACCATTGCTCAAGATCTTTCTGCAACACGACGCTTTTGCACCGCCAGCATTCCCCTTGGATGACCTCTTCATTGGCGAGAGTCGTTTCACAGCTCGGGCACCAGTTCACAGCCGAGGCTTTTTTGTAGGCCAGACCTTTTTCGAACATTTTTAAAAAAATCCACTGATTCCATTTGTAATAGGACGCATCACAGGTGGAAAGCTCGCGGTCCCAGTCGTAAGAAAAGCCCATTCTTTTCAATTCGTCGCGCATCTCATCAATACAGCGGCGGGCCCAATCGGCGGGATGAATTTTATTTTTGATTGCGGCGTTCTCAGCTGGCTGGCCAAAGGCATCATACCCCATGGGATGAAGGACGTTAAAGCCCTGCATCGTTTTGTAGCGGGCAATGACATCAGCAATCGTGTAATTGCGCACATGTCCCATATGGATTTTTCCCGATGGATAAGGAAACATCTCGAGGCAATAGTATTTGGGCTTATGCGGATTAATCTCTGCTTTAAACGTTTGCTGCCCGGCCCAAATTTTTTGCCAGTGCTCTTCGATGCGCTTGATGTCGTTGGTCGTGTAGGGCATATGCAAGGTCACAATGTCACACGTCACAAAGTCACACGTAAAAACATTTTTACTACTTGTGACTTTGTGACCCGGTGACATTGTGACTTTTAATAAAACAGGGGAATAACCAAAATTTAGTTATCCCCCTTTCAAATTTAACCTCGATTATTTTGCCAAAAATGCGGCTTCCTTTTTATTAATCACAATCTGCGGCGCTTTCCCGTTTCCTTTCTTGACGGTCATCGTATGATACGTCGTATCTTCTTTATAATACTCCATACCGCGCTCGATAAATTGTGTATCCGTTTTGCGCGGCGCAAAGAATCGCTCACAGATGGCCTTAGCCTTGTCGATGTCAAACCATTTGCAGCAATACACATCAACGGAAATAAAATCTTTCGGCGTGAGGGTATGAATCACGATGGAGCTTTCAATCAAAGGCGCCCAACCGGAAAGACCGGCTTTATCGGGAAAACGGATGCCATCGCTGCGAAAAATACTCGGGGGGGACTGCTTTTCCATGCCTAAATCCGCAACGATTTCATCCAAAAATTGATAGCACAAACTCAAATCATCACACACACCTTTTCTGCAACCATAGAGATCTAAGAGAAGTTGATACCCGAAGACCTGCCCTTTTCCGTTTTTCATCTTTGCCATTTTCTCCTTGCTGTGAAGGGATATTTTAATAAGTGATACCTTTCTGCCATGCGGCGTTGGGCATCAATTCACAATGAAACTTTATACTATAAATCGCGCAAAAAATCTATCTTTTTCTCATCGTAATCACGCCTTCAAATCCCAGAGAGGGATAACAGACGAAGAAATGCTGTCTGGCTAGTACCTTGTTACCTTAATTTTAGATATGTTAATCATCAGAGGAACAAGGTACTGTACCTGCCTACCGCAGGCAGGCTGTGTTCCTCTAAACGTAATTTAGGTAACACAGTACTATTGACCTTTGTAGAACCAAAAGAATTGAGGTAGTCAATATTGGCCTTTGTCTCCTCAATGATAAATTCAAATTTTTTTCTTTAGTTGTACAAAGGCCCATAGTTAAAAATTATTATTACACCAAAATTTTTGGAATCAAAGGAGAATTCTATATTTTTAGGACCTATTTTTAGGACTTGCGCATTTGTCATTCCCGAATGCCTTTGTCGGGAATCCATTAGGCTTCTCTTCGACGAGAGGCATGGATTCCCGCCTTCGTGGGAATGACAGACTCTATATTCAAACGCGAAAGTCCCATTGACCTTTGTAGAACCAAAAGAATTGAGGTAGTCAATATTG
>CAYHTV010000090.1:0-7978 GCA_964359575.1 uncultured Planctomycetales bacterium | reverse complement strand
CTTGCTGGTCACAAAGAAGATAACCAGATTTAAACTGAAAACTTTTGACAGAACCGTTCAATGAAACAGGAGGGAAAAAGTGGGTGATATAAAATATGCCAAAGCCATGAAACGGCTTGCAGAAATTATTAGTCATATCGAAAATGAAGAGATTGATGTGGATGATCTTTCTGTTAAAGTCAAAGAGGCCGTTGAGCTTATACGGGTATGCAAAAATAAAATCGAAAAAGCCGAAATGGAGATTAAGGATGTCGTTGAAAATTTTGAGGATGAAACACTCAAAGAGGAAAAAGCAGAAGACAATTAAATCCGACGGAACGGTGGGGACGCCCGGCACTTTCAGACCACTTTTGACAAACATTGACAAATATATTGACAGAAATTATATAATGGGGATAGAATGAAGTCGTTCCTATCCCAAAGGAGTTTCATGTCAGACGAACTTGATCCAAAACAATTGCTACAAAACCGTGATGCCCTTGGTGAAATCGCTCGCCACCAGTGGATTGAGAGTGAAAAGGCTGGCCGTGACATTGGTTTTGAAACAGCCTCTGAAGATTGGCTTAAGCGGTTTTCTAAAGCCTGGATGGATTATCACATGCCACAACAGAGGATAAAAGCCGCTAAGTCCGCAGAACCCCCAGATACGAAAGCAAAAAGCCGCAAAGCCAAATCCTATTTTTAGTTTTTTTATCTTCAAATTTCCTATTGAAAAGGCCTAGGTATGAGTCGTTTGTCAAAATTATTTCAATTAACGGTATGCGCGATTTTTGTTTGTTCGTTTTCAGCGGTTGCGGATAGCCAGTTCATAGAAATCCCTAAACAACCTCAGGGTTATGTGAATGATTATGCAAATTTGATTGCCCCGCAACAAAGCGCGGCAATTTCCAATTCTATCCGCGAATTGGAACAAAAAACGACCGCGCAGGTCGCGGTTGTTACGGTTAAAACAACCCGCCCTGAAACGATTCAGCAGTTTTCTGTCCGCCTCTTTGATCAGTGGAAAATAGGCCAGAAGGGGAAAGATAACGGCGCGCTTTTGGTTGTGGCGCTTGAGGATCGGGAGGCGTGGATCACAACCGGTTACGGCCTCGAGGGCGCGTTACCGGATATCATCTGTAGTAAAATTGTCCGTGAGGCCATGATCCCTTATTTTAAGAACGAACAATATTCCAAAGGGATTCAAGAAGGAGTAATGGCGATAGGGAGTTTTATTGCTAAAGAATATAATGTTGAGATTGCTGGCCAAAAAAATTATAATTTTCAAAAGATATCATCTGACAATCAAAGTGTGGATGATGTTATTGAGCTTATAGCCATTATTGTATTCTTTATACTAATTTTTTGTGCTTTTGCCTTATTCGGGGCGTATGGGAGAGGGAGAACTGGTTATAGAAGTGGGGGTGGATCCTCGGGAGGTTCTGGCGGGGGATTTGGCGGTTTTGGCGGCGGCAGTACCGGCGGTGGCGGTGGTGGAGGAAAATGGTAAAGGAATATATTCTTAGAAAGGAACAGAACAATGAAAAATTTTGGTATAGTTTTAGGGGTAATTCTTCTTATCGGTTTGGCGGCCTTTGGCTGGTACCGCCAGGGTTATGATGCCGCAATTAAGAAGGACGAGGGAGTCAAATCTTCCTGGGCGCAGGTGGAAAACCAGCTGCAGCGGCGCAATGACTTGATTCCTAATTTAGTGAATACCGTCAAAGGGTTTGCTGCCCAGGAAAAGGGCGTTTTAACCGAGGTTACCAAATTGCGCAGCCAATGGGGTGAGGCCAAAACTATTCCCGATAAAATTGAAAATGCCGAAGCTATTTCGTCAGCGGTATCGCGCCTGCTTCTAGTCGCCGAAAGCTATCCGCAGCTCAAATCCGATCAAAATTTTTTAGCATTGCAAAGCCAACTGGAAGGGACGGAAAATCGTATTGCCGTCGAACGGATGCGCTACAATGAGGCCGTACGGGATTTTAATGCGTTCCGACGGACGTTCTTCGGCCGTTTTTTTGCGACCCAAGCCGGTGTCAGTGAAGCCGCTGTTTATTTTCAGGTCGAAGAAAAGGTCAAGGAAGTGCCGCAGGTGAGTTTTTAATTTTAAAAATAATTTCTGAAAGGTTATGAAGTTATGAAAAGTATCAAATTGGTTCTTATTCGTCATGGGGAAAGTGTCTGGAACAAAGAGAATCGTTTTACCGGTTGGACTGATGTGGATTTGTCGGAAAAAGGGATAGAAGAGGCGAAGAAAGGCGGCCAACTTTTGAAACGTGAAGGTTTTGCATTTGATATGGCTTTCACTTCAGTTTTAAAACGAGCGATCCGCACGTTGTGGATTGTCCTGGATGAAATGGATTTGATGTGGATTCCCATCGTCCGGGCCTGGGAGCTCAACGAGCGGCATTATGGCGATCTGCAGGGTTTGAACAAATCTGAGATTGCGCAAAAGTATGGGGAAGAGCAGGTCCATATTTGGCGAAGGAGTTATACGGTTTGCCCGCCGCCTTTAAAGAAAAAGGATCTCCGTTATCCCGGCCACGACCCACGGTATAAAAGTTTAGGTAAAAGCGATCTGCCGCTCACGGAAAGCCTGGCCTTGACGGTCAAGCGCGTTGTGCCGTATTGGAAGAAAGCAATTGTTCCGGGGTTGAAAGACGGCCAACGGGTGCTGATCGCGGCGCACGGTAACAGCCTGCGGGCATTGGTTAAGCATCTGGATGACATTTCGGATGAGGAAATTGTAAAATTGAATATCCCAACGGGAACGCCGTTGGTTTATGAGCTTGGTCAGAATTTAAAACCGATTAAACATTATTATTTGGGGAATCAGGAAGAAATTGAAAAAGCCATGGCGGCGGTTGCCAATCAAGGAAAGAAGTAATCTGTCCCTATGATATTTGTGATCACTTGTATCGTTAGTTTAGCGTTAATTGTTTTGTTGATTTTTTGTTTTACGATTTTATTTGATCAGGCTATTTTCAACAGGCGGGGGACGGTTTATCGTGTTAAAACGGATCAAAAAAGGATTGCCTTGACCTTTGATGACGGCCCTTCGCCTTTTTGGACTCCTCTTATTTTAGATGAGCTTAAAAAGGCTAATGTCAAAGCCACCTTCTTCATGATTGGCCATCATGTAAAAAAATATCCAGATGTGGCGCGGCGGGTAGCCCAAGAAGGACACGGCATCGCCAATCACGGTTACGCCCACAGCGTGGTGCTCTATTACACCCCTGCGGAAATCGAAGAGGAGATCAAATACACCGAACTGGTGATCCAGGAAATCACCGGACAAATCACAAAATATTTTCGCCCGCCTAAGGCTTGGCTGCAAGAGGACATCAAGCAGAAAATCAAATCCATGGGGTATAAGGTGGTGCTTTGGTCTTTGAATTCGAAAGACTGGGTCCGCTTTAATCACAAATATATTGTGAAATATCTCGTGCACCATATTCGAAATGGTGATATTTTACTTTTTCATGACAGCGGCGATGTTTTTAAGACGGAAGGGGGCAACCGCCGGCAGACGGTATTGGCCATTCCGCTGCTTGTTAAACTCCTTCAGGAAAAGGGGTATCAATTTGTTTCGCTTGAGGATCTTTTGAATGAGCAAAAATTTTTTTGAGAACCAAAGCCACTCCATTTTAATTATTTTTCTTATTCTGGCGGGATATTTTTTTCTTATGTTCGGCAATGGGGTCATGAGTCTCACTCATCCCGATGAAGTCTTCTATGTGCAAAGCGCCAAAGAGATGGTACAGCATAATAGCTGGCTTACTCCGCTCATTTTCGATTGGCCGCAGTTTGAAAAGCCCATATTTTTTTATTGGCTTTTGGCAGGGGTCATAAAAATATTTGGGCCGACGCCGTTTGCGGCCCGTTTTTGGCCGGCCTTTTTCGGCATCCTTGGAGTCCTCGCGAGTTATTCCATCGCGTGGACTCTTTTTCGAAAGAAGCGCGCTGCGTTTTTGTCAGGAATTATTCTTATGACGAGCTGGATTTACCTGGCTCTTTCGCGCGCAGTTTTGACAGACATGGTTTTTTCCATATGGGTAGCGATCGCGCTGGGCTTTTTTTGTTGGGGATATTATGAGCGCCGGTATCGCGAGCGGGGGATCATTCTATTTTTCGTTTTTACCGGCACCGCGATCCTCACCAAGGGGTTTTTAGGTTTTCTCTTTTGCCTGACACCGGTATTCGCGTTTTTAATTTATAAAAAGGACTTCGTTTTTTTAAAAACAAAGTCTCTGCTTTTGGGGATATTTCTGTTGGCGCTCATTGCCTTGCCTTGGCATGTGTTGATGTACCGTTGGTATGGCCAGGAATTTTTTGCTGAGTATTGGCAAAATGTCCACGTGCGCCGGATTTTTGCAGCGGAACATCCGAAAAATGATACATGGTATTTTTATCTTATGATTATGTTTGCGGGAATGATGCCCTGGAGTTTATTTTTAATTCCCACGGCTGGAATGATTTATAAGTTTTTTTCATTATCCGCGGAAAATCGCGACCGATTTGCGTTTCTCTTATTTTGGATAACGGCGGTTTATGTTTTTGTTCAGCCGGCGCATTCTAAGCTGGCCAGTTATATTTTTCCGGTTTTTCCAGCGATGGCCGTATTGCTTGCTTTTTATTTTGAAAAAATATTGGAAAGCGGCACAAAGCGCATTTTTAATAAGAGCGTGGAAATCGTCGGCTATTTGATGGCAGTGATCCTCACTGGTCTTGGCATCGCCGCTATTATTATGGCCCAAAAATATTCCAGCTTTGTGCCGGGAATGGTACCGGTGTATATTTTTACTAGCGTGGCCATAGGGTTGGCAGCGGTGTTAGCCGTTACGGCTTTTAAGCGGCACTGCGGTATGCAAATCGCCGTTAATGCTTCCATTACGTGCCTTATTTTAGTGGTGATGCTGATCAGCCGGCCGTATGTGGAACCGTGGGTTTCTTGCAAGGATATTAGCATTGTCTTAAACGCGCAAGATCGGTCAACGACGACGCTGTTAACCAGCAAATTTTATGCCCGCGGCGTGCGTTTTTATACTGATCGTAAGGTCGCCGTCATCAATATCAATGGGAAAGGTTTTTTCAGCCCGCACCCTATTCCGTTTTTGAATACGGATGAGAAGGTTTTGAATTTTTTAAAAGAGCAGCCTGTCACTTATGGTATAGTAAGAAAAGCCGATTTAAGTGATTTGCGAAGAATCACCTCTGGCGTGTATCAGATCCATAAATTGGAGGCTATCGGCGGCAAACAGTTGATTAGAATCGAGAAAATGTCTTATTGACCTTTGTAGAACCAAAAGAATTGAGGTAGTCAATATTGGCCTTTGTCTCCTCAATGATAAATCCAAATTTTTTTCTTTAGTTGTACAAAGGCCCATAGTGTGTCGAGCAGTAGTCGAGCAGTAAAGGAGAGATCTTCATGAGTAAAGCAAAAACCGCGTTAAGGCGGGAGCAAGAAAGGTACAAATTAATCTTTGAAAATTCATCGGTGGCGATTTGGGAAGAAGATCTGTCGGCTTTGCTAAAATTGCGGGAGGATTTAAAGAGACGCACGGTAACTAATATCCGCAAGTATCTTTTGGAACATCCAGAGATCATTCGCCGTACCTATGAGGAAATAAAAATTTTAAATATCAATGCGGCCGCGTTACGGTTGGCCGGCGCCGAAACTCAAGAACAGCTTATCGAAAACTTAGGAAAATTTTTTACCCGTGAATTAACTCAGATATTGGTGGATAAATTTGTGACATTTTTGCAAGGTAAGGACTTTTTTCAAACGGAATTAAAAGTAAAAAGTTTCCGCGGTAAAGTATATGACGCGCTGTTGAAAGTTTCGATTCCCAGAGAGCATAGCAAAACCCTGCGGCATGCCGTGGTGACGCTGGAAGACATCACGGAATCTAAAAAGATGGAGCGGCATCTGCGCAATTTGGCACAAATCGACAGCCTGACAAAATTGTATAATCATCGCACTATTATTCAGCGGCTGGAGGCAGAATTCGCGCGCGCCCAGCGCTATGGATCAAGCCTTTCGGTCATGATGATTGACGTTGATCATTTTAAGGTGATCAATGACGCGTATGGGCATCAAAAGGGCGATCAGATTATCCGCCGGGTGGCTGGCGCGCTTAAAGAAAGTATTCGGCAAGTAGATATCATCGGCCGTTACGGCGGCGACGAATTTTTTATTATCCTGCCTGAAACCAAAGCCCAGAATGCCAAAATCGCTGCCGCGCGTATCCAGAATATCTTCACAACAAGAGAATTTACCATCCGCGCTAAAACCGCTGTTAAGATCGCCCTCAGTATCGGCATCAGCGGTTATCCCTCCCCAAGTGTTAAGGAAGCCAAGGACTTGATCACCCACTCGGACCATGCCATGTACGCTGCAAAAAAATCCGGCCGTAATCGTATTATGGCGGGATAGGATCGGACAATTCGTCCAAGTGAGTTTTATTGTAACAAATATATTGACAAATAATCAATTAAATGTTATGCTTTCTCTGCTGCGCATTCAATAAATCTCGATTTCCTCGTTTTCCCTCAATTTTTTCGAAATATTCGTAGGCCACAATTTAATTCTTTGAAATCCTAAACAACTCAACTGTAGAAGGAGGCGGTATGCGGCAAATTTTTATTTTTTTGGTCATGGCAATGCAATTGTCATCTGGAATTTTTACAAGCCTTGTGGACGCCCGAGAGCGCGGCCATGCAGGAGGGAATTTTATTCCGCATCTGCGCACCCACCCGGTGCATTTGGCCTATACAATTGGCCCTTTTGTAAAATACGCCAAGTGGGAAAACGGCCAGGTGACCGACCGTCAATTGGTCGACAACACAAATTATGCTAAAGGTTTTTTAGATCTTAAAAAAGACGATGACGATCAGGTGTATTTGGCATATGCGATTAACCGGAATATCTATAACACGCATTGGTTTATAATGTTTAAGGATTTCCAAACCGGAACTTTAGAGACCTTACCGGTGACGAGTCCATGCATCCCTTTGGGTGTTTCGCTGCAGGTTCAGGGAACAGGCGCGCAAAAAGAATTTCTTATTACAGTGGCGCTTCAAAATTTAAGTCTTCCTAATAATGTGCAGCAGGTGCACCTTTTCCGAAAACACATCGGAGCGCAAAATTGGAACTCCACAATTTTGTTTTCTAATTATCAGCAGTCGATTGCGCTACAGCCGCATTTGAATACCGCGTTAGACCAGCAGGGCCTCTTGCATGTCTTTTTCTCTCAAAAACAGATCAATGCGCAAGCTGTATCGGTGCATGAGTTGGAGTATGATCTCAATCAGCGAGGTGTCTTGGGAAATTATACCGTCTCAACGGCCAACGGTTTAAATCTTCAGGGCACGGCGGATCGGTTTGACCCGCTGGATGGGGAAATGTCCTCGACCGAGGCCTATGCCGCGTTTTCAGCAAACCCTTCGCTTATCGGTGCAAAACGCGATCTGACAGCGCCATTAAAAATGTGGCAGTTTTTGAACAATTTTCCCCAGGCCCTGGGTGTGGACATGGAAATTTATCAGCATACGTCCGATGATTATATGGCTCTCGCGGCAGTTGAGAATGGCCAGTTTACCAAGGGGGGGACGGATCTAAATTTTTATTTCAGCGCCCAAAAAAAAATACAATGGAATCGCGTTTCGATCGAGCAGGGAAAGACTTACTATAGCCCAAGTTTGTCGATCCCCACGACTTTCCCAACGGAAAATATTTTCCTCGCCTGTACGGCCGAGGAAAGTCCATTTCTTAGCACGCTGTATCTCTATACCCATGCCCCGTATGATTTAACTATTTGGGGATCGGTTGTGATTGATCAGGATTTGAACCTTACGCCCGAGATAAATCATGTTCAGATTGTGCAGTAAAGTGACATAAGTCAATTTATTTGACAAATAATCAAAATTATGTTATGTTTAGCTAGTGTGGTGAGTCTAACGCTTCTTGACATTTGTCACCCCCGAATGTTTCTGT
>CAYHTV010000089.1:0-8378 GCA_964359575.1 uncultured Planctomycetales bacterium | reverse complement strand
AAAGATTGCTTCGCTTCGCTCGCAATGACACGAAACTTGCACACGGCGTTAAAAAATAAAGATTGCGGAAACGAGAAGGGATAAAAAGATTATTTGAGAGAAAGATATTTTTCGGCAAGAGCAGGAACATCTGCAAGCATCACACCATTGTGCCAAACGTTATCGGGATAAACCATGATATTGCATCCCACACTGCACTGCCCCAGGCATTTGGCCTGGGCAACGCGGATCCGCGGATGCAGACCCCGCTCTTTGGCAGCGCGGCGCAGTTCGGCAAAAATCGCGTCTCCCTTTTGGTCAGTGCAGCTCGGCCTTTCGCCTTTGCGGTCGTTGGTACAAACAAAAATTTGTTTTTGGTAAGGGATATTTTGCGATTGCATAATTAACCTTTCGTTAACAGTGCCAGTGTTTCAATATGCTTTGTCCGTGGGAAAAAATCGAAAGGGCAAATTTTTGTGATCACCCAGCCGTTTTTTATAAAACTTGCCAGATCGCGGGCCAATGACTGCGGCTGGCAGGATAAATATAGAAGATGCCGGACATCCGTCCGCCCGCTTAATATTTGGCGGGCCGCATCGCGCATCCCATCCCGCGGCGGATCGACCATGACAACTTTTTCACCCCCAAGACATCCCTCTAACAGAGACGCACCGAGATTTTCCACCTGGCCTTCCATAATTTGAAAATTATTCAGCTGATGATATTGGACATTGTAATGGGCTAATTGCACCGCAACCTTGCCATCCTCGACCAAAATAACTCTTCCGACCGCATCAGCCAAGCAAAGCCCAAATAAACCCACACCGCCGTACAAATCAAAAAAAATTGTCTGTTTGCTTAAAATATCCCAGGACTGAATTTTCTCAATAACGCGCGGCAGGATAGAAAGATTCGCCTGAAAAAAATTCTCCAAGGAATAAAAAATCCTCCGTCCGTGAATTTCCGTCCATAAATAATCTTCCGCCTTAAGGCGCAGCGACCGCCGGCCGATGCCGCCCCACAACACTCGGCCATCGTCACCAGTACGGACAACCAGATTGGCCAGGCGGTATTTTTCTGATAAACGCGCCGCGGCTTGTTTTTTAAGCTCGGGGAGAAAATCCGAAATCGCAGTCATCGCGATGGGACAGGAATCGATGGGAACCGTGTGATTAAATTTTTCCGATGAAAAACCAATGAGAATCGCGTTGTTCCTGGCGCGTTGGAGTTTTAAATCCAAGCGGTGCCGGTAATGATACGCCTGCGGTGACGGACAAATATTTTCAAAAATATCTTCCGGCAAAACCAATTGCGCGCAAAGAATATTCTTGATTTCTTCATTCTTAATCCTTAATTCTTCCTGATAAGGGATATCCTGGTAGCGGCAGCCGCCGCATTTTCCAAAAACCGCGCAGTGCGGCGGCTCGGAAGAAATTTGCGGCACCGGAGGATCAAGCAGGGATTGCATATTTTATTTGATGGCAAATGAGCCCAGCATCGTGTTGACTATTTTTAAATACCGATCAAAACTCGTAACTAATGCGGTGTAGGTGACTTGATAGGCCATATTATTTTTAATGCACCAGATGTGCATGATTCTAATATTCAATTTTGGATTTTTCTGATCTGATCCTTGATAAACAAATTTGTGCGCGGAGTGGCCGGCTAAAAGTGTGGGTGTTGATTCTATGACCTGCATGCTTTTTTTAAAGACCGCCTGCATCTGGCGGATCGCCAGATTGGTATAATTATTTAATGTCATAGGCTCCTGCGACAAATCCTGAGCGACGATATTCACGCTCTCATTAAAAATATCCAGGTCCGTCTCCTGCGGTGATAAAAAAGCAACCACCACACCGGGCTGATTTTCAACCTTCCCCCAGTTTTCTGGATACTTGATGCGAATGCCCAATCTTGTATCTTCATACACAAGAAAGCGCTGAGCTGACATCGCCATATAAATCGCGGCAATAATCAAGATCATGCCCAAAGCGCCCACGAGGCTGAATAGAACCGCCTGACGCCGGCGTTTAGTTATATTTCTGAAATTCAAGAGAAATGAGTTTGCCATAAAAATTCTATTTTTTTCTACGATGCTGCGGAATAAAAATTCTTCCCTTGTTTCTGCAGCTCCAAAAGATAAGGGCAGGGCTTAAAGCGCGGCGCGGAATATTTTCCTTCTAATAATTTTAAGACGTCAATTGCGTTATCAATCCCAAAATGATCCGCGTATTTAAGCAGCCCGCCGCGGAATGCCGGAAAACCTGTCCCCATAATCATCCCAACATCAACAGTGCCGGCGTTGTCAATAATGCCATCTTGCAGGCATTTCGCCGCCTCATTGATCATAATCAAAAGCATGCGCTGCTGCCATTCCTTAGGATCGCGCCCGCCGGCCTTTCGTTGGATGAGAGAGACAACGCCTAAATTAGGCATGCGGGTCTTTCCGTGAATATAAAATCCCCTGCCGGATTTTTTTCCTAATAGCCCTTTTTCAGAAATTTTTGTGAAAATATCGGCGGGTTTAAACCTCTCTCCGAAAGTTCCCTCAAGGATGTGCAAAACTTTATTGCCCACATCCAGCCCCACCTCGTCAGAAAGCTCAAAAGGCCCCATCGGCATACCGAAATCCGTCATCACGCGGTCAATTTCTTCAATCCCCCCGCCCTCTTCTAAGATCCGTCCCGCCTCGTTAATATAGCCCAAAAGAATTCGGTTCACCAAAAATCCGCACGAATCTTTCACCAGAATCGGCGTCTTCCCTAAACGCTTCACCAGCCCCAATGCCGTGGCAATCGTCTCATTGGACGTCATCGGTGTCGTGACAATTTCAATGAGCGGCATACGGTGCACCGGATTAAAAAAATGCAGGCCGATCACTTGGGAAGGGTCGCGGGTTTGTTTCGCCATTTCCGTGACAGACAGCGCTGAAGTATTTGTGCAAAGAATCGTACCAGGCCTGGCCTGGCCGCTCAATTCTTTAAAAACTTTTTTCTTCACCTCGATGTTCTCGACAACCGCCTCGATGATAAGATCGACCTTCTTAAAACCGCTGTAATCCACTCCAGCGGTAATATGATCCATTTTACGAACCGCTTCATGAGGTTTTAAACGCTTGCGGCTCAGTGCCTGCTGATAAATTTTATTGGCGGCCTGAAATCCTTTGGCCAAGGCGTCATAATTGATATCCTTAAGCCGCACCCAGATATCGTTCTGACTCAAAATGTGCGCAATGCCGCCGCCCATGACACCAGCGCCGATCACCGCGCATTGCGTAATTGTCGCCGGTATGATTCCTTCGGCCGCCGGCGCTGTGAGTTTTTTGTATTTTTCTGATAAATAAAAAAGATGCACCAAATTTTTTGAAATTTCCGTTATCGCCAACTCGCCGAAAGCCGCCGCCTCGATGTCCAGGGCTGTCTTGCGGTTTGCATGCAAGCTGCGGCGGATAACTTCCAGTGCCTTGAGCGGCGCCGGATAAAACCCTTTGGTGCTTTTTAAAATAGATTTCTCAGTTTCGCTAAAAATTATCTGCTGGCCGATAAAATACCTTTCCATTAATCCCGGCAGCCCTTTGGCTGGCTTACGCGCAAATTTTCGTTTGGGTGAGGCTGCGACCTCCTCGATGAATGTTTTAATATACAGTTGTAATCCCGCCTGCGGATAAAGCCGATCGATGAGTCCAATTTTTAACGCCTGTTGGCCGGAAACAGTCTTGGCAGAGACGATCATTTTTAAACCTTCCGTGAGTCCCAGCAAACGCGGCAGACGGTAAGTACCGCCAAAACCCGGAACAAACCCCAGATTGACTTCCGGCAGGCCGATACGAATTTTTTCGTTAAAAGTGGCAATACGGTAACGGCAGGCTAAGGCAAGCTCGCATCCGCCGCCGAGCGCGACCCCATCGATCACGGCGATCGTCGAAAGAGGCAATTCTTCTAACTGATTCAAGATGTCCTGCCCAGCCCTGGATTTGGCAACACCTTCTGCCATTTGGGTGATCCCTTCGATTTCTTTAATATCCGCTCCAGCGATAAAAATATCTTTTTTCTTACTGATGAGGACAAGGGCTTTAAGACCCTGCTTCGCTTTCACTTCCTCAAGTATCTTTCCAAAATGCTGCATAACATCCGAAGTCAAAATATTCACCTTCGCATCCGGATGATCGAATTCGATAGTGGCGATATTATTATCTATTCGGAGTGTGAGAGACATATTTTATCTTTCCAAAACCATCGCCGCACCTTGACCGCCGCCGATACACAACGACACGAGACCAACATTGAGATGATTTCGTTTTAAATGTTTGAGCATGGTTAAAATCAACCGCGCGCCCGTTGCTCCGACCGGATGGCCCAAAGCAATCGCGCCCCCATTAACGTTCAAAATTTCCGGCCGGATGGTTCCGGCATAACCTTCGTACCCAAATTCTTTGGCGAATTCTTGAGATTCCAGCGCCCGCAGACACGCCAAGACCTGCACGGCAAAGGCCTCATTAATTTCCACGGCTTGGATATCGCTTAATTTCATTCCCGCTTTTTGCAAGGCCTTGGGAATCGCGTGCGCCGGCCCGATTCCCATGCGGTGCGGCTCAACACCCGCAAACGCGTAAGAGCGGATAAATCCCAGGGGTTCTAAATTTAATTCTTTAGAGAGGCCTTCGGCCATTACCAAAAGCGCCACCGCCCCGTCGGTGATTTGACTGGAGTTTCCCGCAGTAACAGTCCCGGAATATTTGTCAAAATATGGCTTCAATTTTGCCAGCGCCTCAATGGTCTGATTTTCCCGCGGGCCGTTATCGGACTCCACAGCCTTTTTATATTTCGGTCCCGGAATCACCGCGGCCATTTCTTCTTTCAAAATTTCCCGGGCATTGAGCGCCCGCAGATGACTGGCGAGGGCAAACTGGTCTTGTTCCTCTCGAGTGATCCCAAACTCTTTGGCCAAAACTTCAGCGGTCTGGCCCATGTTCATACCGCAGACCGGATCAGTTAACCCCAGCTGCAAACCGATTTGCGGCGCCAAATAAGACAAACGGATCTGACTGAGCACCGCAAGTTTTTCTGGAAGATTTTTCGCGCGCGAAAAATGCGCAATGATTTCTTGAAATTTTTTAGTGAAAAAAAATGGGATGTTGCTCATGGACTCTGTGCCGCCGGCTAAAATACAGCGGGCCTGTTGGGTCTGAATTTTTAAACCCGCGGCGGAGACGGCCTCGAGGCCCGAGGCGCAATTGCGGTGCACGGTAAAGGCCGGTGTCGTTTTTGGAATTCCGGCTAAAAGAGCAATGACACGGGAAATGTTGGCCGCATCCATGGGCTGCGACACATTGCCAAAAATAACCTCATCGATTCTCTTAGGATCAATGTCAGTCCGCTCGAGGAGTTCACGCGCGGCAATCCGCCCCAATTCTTGGGCAGGCAGATCATTAAAATCCGTGCCCATTTTGCAAAACGGAGTTCGAATCCCATCTATGATTGCGATACGTTCCATAATTTACGTGGCCTGCGGCCCATGACCAGTGAATTGTCACCAGTGCCCCGTGACCGGAAAACAAAAACCTGTCCCCCTGCGATGGGTCAATAGTACGCTGTAACACTAGTACCCTGTAAAATTAGTTCTTAAATTCCTCCCCCTTGATGGGGGAGGTTAGGTGGGGGTAAACATCGTCGAGAATCACCCTCCCCTAACCCCTCCCATCCAGGGAGGGGAACGATTATTTAAATTAGAAATTAATCTTACAGCGTACTAGTACAAACGCGTTAAGTCTTGTGTCATTGCGAGCGAAGCGAAGCAATCTTTTAAGGGATTGCTTCGTCGCAAAAAGCGCTCCTCGCAATGACACGGATATTATATTCCGTCACTTTATTTAATGCGTTTGTATTAGTACTGTGCTCCTCTACACATAATTTAGGTAACACAGTACTAGTTTTTCGGTCTACTATCCAATATCCTCTTTTCCTTCGATGCGGTTTCCAGCTGCAGGCGATTCACAATTTCTTCAAAAGGCAGAAAGATTATAGCATTCGCAGAGACTTCTGTTGCCAATAAAAGTTTACTTTTTATTTCCTGCTCGAGTTTGGCCTTATCGCATTTTTCGCGCGGCGCGACATAAATAATCAGCTCATCCAATTCATGGGGATCATTATTGCGCTTACGAATTTCCAATTGCCATTCTTTGATCTCATTAAATTCATTAAGACAGGTCGTAAAATTGTCTAGATTGACTAATTGTCCTTTAATCTTTGAAAGATCTAAATCCTTAATATCCGAAATCCGCGTGATATCACTCGAAAGCCGCGGCACGGTTCGCTTGCAATACGGACACGGTTGATAAGTAATCCCGCCCTTCACAAAATCCCCGGTCCGGTAACGCAAAACCACACTAGCCCGCGCATCCAGCGCCGTGTACACGATCTCCCCATCCTCACCTTCGTCTTTAACTTCTCCCGTTTTCGGATCCACCACTTCAAAAAATTCCTTATCCGGATAAAGATGGTAGCCGCTGGAAGTTCCATCTGGAGAAGGACACTCGGCCCACGCACAGCGCGCTTCCGTAAATCCGTACGTGCCGAAAACCGCCACACCCGATGATCCCATTCCCTGCAGTTCACTGCGCAGGCGCGCCTTAAGCGACTCATCCACCCGTCCAGCTCCCAGGACAATTTTTTTTACCGAACTTAACTTAATTCCCTTTTCGTTTGCCATCCGCAAAACATGATACACATAACTGGGCACGCCCAAAATGACCGACGGCTGCATCTTTAAAAGAACCGCGATATTGCCTTCCGTGCCCATCACCTTTCCGCCACCGGTGCTTAAAACCAAAACACATCCTGCCACCCCGCCGAAGGCCACCTGCCAAAACGCCAAATGCGGGGCAAAGGGAAACATATTGACCAGCCGTTCTGAACTCTCGACGTTAAAAAGATTAAGCATGCGATCGCCGAAAAGATATAAATTATTCACATCATAACGGCTGTACAGATAGGCGATCGGTTTATTGGTCGTGCCCGTCGTGAAGGTCATAAAACTTGGCCGGTATTCCCGGGAAATCATTTCCTGAACATGCGCCTGGCCTTTGATCAATTTCAAGACTGATAATTTCAAAAGCCTTGGCACCGGCCAGGCCCGGCGGATTTTTTCCGCGTCCGGCTGCAGGATAAATTCCTTAAATTTCTCAGCACCAGGCGGATTTTGCGGCGCATCCACAAAATCCACTTTGGAGGTAAACGGAATGCGCTTTAAATCCTCAACCGCGCGGATCTTGCGCGGATCGATTTTGTTTTGGTCAAAAAAATTTTTGTAATGCGGACTGAACGGATAAAGCTGTTCGCTAATGAATTGCTTAAGTTTGCGGTTTTGCAGGCTGCGGATTTCGCCGCGTGAAAGATGGGCGATTTTTTCCCAAGGGTCAAACATCCCAATTTTCCTTTATTCCCAATTCGTCATATAGATGAAATTGGGATAGTACGTGTTACATCTAAAAATTTTGAGAAAAACAAGTACATATGTTGGTATTATAACAACGGATCAAGCTTATGCATTACAGAATATGAATTTTTTCTCCCGCTTTCCGATCCAGCCAGAAAAACAACTTTCCTTTTTTGGGCGCCACGCACGCCGCCGGCAAACGGCTCTCCGTTTTTAAAATTGTGCGCAGGATATCGGCCTTCGGGGCACCGTGGACAAAAAACGCGACATGCCGGGCGTTATTCAAAACGGGCAGGGTGAGACTCAGGCGTTCGTACTCAATTTCTGAATCTTTGAAAAAAATAACCATTTTTTTCTCTTCCCTGCACTGCTTCGAGATCGGAAACAGCGACGCGGTGTGGCCGTCCTCCCCGATTCCCAAAAGGATAAAATCAAAACACAGGAATTGTCCCTGCTTTAACCTAAAAAATTTCTGAAGATGTGCGTTATAAGTTTGGGCAGCGATTTCTGGGGAAGCAACATTGGTCGGCATAGGATGATAATTTTTTTTAGGAATCGGCAGGTTCGAAAGGAGATTTTTTTGAATCATCCTGAAATTGTTGTAATCGTGATCGGCGGGGACAAACCGCTCGTCCGTGCTGAAAATATGCACTTTATTCCAAAATTTTTCCCTCTTATATCGAGCGAGAGCTTGATAAAATTTTTCCGGAGATTTACCACCGGCCAAGGCGCAGGTAAACCGCGGCTGTTTTTCTAACGTCTGGTGGATGATCTTAATCAACTGCTGGGTGGAAAATTCGAGGAGTTGGGAGAATTCCAAAATAGTTATGTCGCGGGACACCATGCAGGTATTCTAACTTCAGAGGCTAAACGTAGCAAGAGAGATTTGTGAAGTTGTGAAGTTGTCTCCCATCATGCACGTCCAAATTAATATGAATAATTTCGACGAGGAAAACTGTAAGAGA
>CAYHTV010000088.1:0-8384 GCA_964359575.1 uncultured Planctomycetales bacterium | reverse complement strand
CTTGTTGATAATTTAAACGATAAAGAGATTTAAACTAAAAACTTTTGACAGAACGACGCCGTAAGAAAGGAAGAGGTCATGAATATCGCAATTATTGGATCAGGATACGTCGGTTTGGTGACCGGAGTCTGCCTCGCGCATATCGGCCACCGGGTTGTCTGTGTGGACAGCGATACCGACAAGATTAAGCAGCTCAAAGGAGCCAAGGCAACGATTTATGAACCGGGCCTGCAGGAGTTGATGGCGCGGTATGTGAAAAAGGGACAGCTCTCGTTCACCGGTTCGATTAAAGAAGCTGCTCAGAAGTCTGCTGTTGTCTTTATCGCCGTGGGCACGCCTTCCAAAAAAAGCGGTGAGGCGGATTTAACTTATGTCGAAGACGTGGCTCGAGAAATAGCGTTAAGCATGAATTCGTACAAGTTAATCGTTGAGAAATCCACCGTCCCAGCGGAGACCGGTAAAAGAATCGAGAGAACGATTAAATTAAATTTACCCAGAAGTGAACGGCAAGGCAGCCGCTCTCTTCTCGAATTCGATGTTGCGTCCAATCCGGAATTCCTGCGGGAAGGATCAGCTATCGAAGATTTCATGAACCCGGATAGGATCGTGATCGGGGTAGAATCGAAGAAGGCAGAAAATATCCTGCGCGAGATTTATGCGCCGCTGAAGGCGACGTTTATTGTTACCAACATCAGTTCAGCGGAAATGATCAAACATGCCTCGAATTCATTTTTGGCCACAAAAATTTCGTTTATCAATTCGATAGCGCAGATTTGCGATCGCGTTGGGGCAGATGTTTTAAAGGTCGCGGAAGGCATGGGCTATGATAAGCGTATTGGACGCGGTTTCCTTGATGCCGGCGTTGGTTTTGGCGGAAGCTGTTTTCCGAAGGACGTGGATGCCTTTATCCGCTTGAGCGAAAAAAATGGATATGATTTTAGCTTATTGAAAGAGGTTCGCAGCATTAATGAAAATCAAAAAGCGATTTTTTTAAAGCACATAGAGGATAAACTTTGGATTGTTAGAAATAAAGTTATTGGGGTTTTAGGATTGTCATTTAAACCTAATACCGATGATATGCGCAATGCCCCATCGGTTGATATCATTCGATCGCTGCAGCACGAAGGCGCTAAAATTAAAGCCTATGATCCGCAGGCCATGGAAAATGCCAGACAGATTTTTTCCGGTGTGACTTTTTGCAAAGATCCGTACGCGGTGGCCAAAGGGTGTGATTGTTTGCTGCTTTTGACGGAGTGGAAGGAGTTTCGGGATCTCAATTTTAAGAAAATTCACCAGGCGATGCGCCAGCGGATCATTTTTGATGGACGGAATTTATATGGCAAGCACGATTTAGGGGCATTGGGATTTGAGTATTACGGTATCGGACGCGGGAATTTATAGTCCTGAATAAAAGATATGTCGGAAAATTTAAAACGCAAAATCTTAAATAAGCAAGCCAAGATCGCCGTGATCGGTTTAGGGTATGTCGGACTTCCGTTAGCCGTTAACTTTGCTAAGGCCGGATTTCAAGTTTTGGGCATGGATAAAGACAACGACCGTGTGGCTAAACTGAACCGTAAAGAAAGTTATATCCTCGATGTCCCCATGAAAGATGTCAGGGAAGTGATTAACCGCGGCCGTTTGCATGTCACAACGCATTCTGCCGGACTGAAAGAAACGGACGTGATTATTATTTGTGTCCCTACACCGATTAAGCGCAAATACACGCCGGATATTTCTTATATTGTCCAAGCGGTGGCGGTAATCAGGAAATTTATTCGAAAAGATATTTTAATTATCCTGGAGAGCACGACCTACCCCGGCACAACCGAAGAGCTCATTAAGCCGGCGCTGGAAAAGAGGGGATTAAAAGCGGGCAAAGATTTTTATCTTTCGTTTTCACCCGAGCGGATTGATCCAGGCAGCAAAAAATATCACCTCGCCACGATTCCCAAAGTGGTCGGCGGCGTAACACCCCAGTGCGCGGAATTGACAAAATTGGTTTATCAGCAAATCATTAAACATGTTCACTTGGTCTCTTCCACTCAAGCCGCGGAAATGACAAAATTATTAGAGAATTCTTTCCGTATTATCAACATCGGCTGGATCAATGAGGTCGCGATGATGTGTCATAAATTGGGCATCGATGTGTGGGAGGTGATCCAGGCCGCAAAGACCAAACCGTTTGGGTTTATGCCGTTTTATCCGGGACTGGGAGCAGGCGGGCATTGTATCCCGGAAGACCCTTTGTATTTATACTGGAAGGCAAGGCATCACGGGTTTTCGTCAAAATTTATTAAACTCGCCGCGGATACGAATTCCCATATGCCGCTGTACGCGGTCGCCAGAATCAAAGAAATTCTCAAGAAAAAATCGCTGGCCCGCACAAAAATTTTGGTCATGGGTGTCACTTATAAAAAGGATGTGAAAGATCTGCGCAAATCTCCTTCCTTAAAATTGCTCGAATGGCTTAAAAAAGAACAGTGCCGAGTGGAATATTATGACCCAATCATCCCTTTTCTGAATATTCTCGGCATTCATATGACATCCATTGTTTTAACCGGAGAAAATGTTGAGAAATTTGATTGTATAATTATTGCCACTGATCACACCAACGTTAACTATCCATTAGTTTTAAAGAATGCGCGTTTGATTTTTGATACACGCAACGTATATAAAGGGATTCATAATAAAAAAGTTGTAAAGCTTTAAGATGATAGTGTCGGAAAACCCTCCCGGTGTCATTGCGAGGACGAACGAAGTTCGGACGAAGCAATCCAGAAAAGATTGCTTCGCAAAAAGCGCCCGCAATGACACTGAAAGGAGATTTTCCGACACTATCAAGATTGTGGTAAAGTATACGCGTCTTTTTGGAAAAAATTGACAAGGCAGAAGGCCAAAGATATGCAAAAAAAGAAAGTTGTGGTCATTACCGGTGGGGCGGGCTTTTTGGGGAGTCATTTGTGCGATCGTTTTATTCACGATGGTTATAAGGTTGTTGCCGTTGATAACTTGATCACGGGGCATGAGCGCAACATTGAACATTTTCGCAAGAATCCCGATTTTGATTTTATTAAGCACAATGTTTCCCAAGAGATTGCCATCCCCGGGCAGGTGGATTATGTTTTGCATTTTGCCTCGCCGGCGAGCCCGGTGGATTATTTGAATTATCCGATTCCCACCTTGAAAGTTGGTTCGTTAGGAACGCACAACACTTTGGGTTTGGCCAAAGCCAAAAAGGCGCGATTCCTGCTCGCCTCAACGTCCGAGGTATACGGCGACCCGTTGGTGCATCCGCAAAAGGAAACCTACTGGGGAAATGTCAATCCGATTGGCCCCCGCAGCGTGTATGACGAGGCCAAGCGTTTTGCCGAGGCCATCACCACGGCCTATCATCGCTATCATAAAATGGACACGAAGATTGTAAGAATTTTTAATACGTATGGGCCGCGGATGCGGATTCAAGATGGGCGGGTCGTGCCGAATTTTATTGATCAGATTCTGCATGAACAGCCGCTGACGGTTTACGGCAATGGAAAGCAAACGCGGTCATTCTGTTACTATTCTGATTTGGTGGAGGGAATTGTGCGGTTATTGTTTTCCAATTTGAACACACCGGTCAATATCGGAAACCCGCGCGAATTTACGATTTTAGAATTTGCGAAATTAGTGATTAAATTATCCGGCGCAAAGAGTAAAATAGTGTACAAACCGCTGCCGCAGGATGATCCGAAACAGCGCCAGCCGGATATCACGATGGCTAAGAAATATCTGAAATGGTCACCCAAAGTTAAACTCGAAGAAGGGTTAAAGGAAACCATCCAATGGTTTAAGGAAAATTCCAATGAGCAAGTTACCTGTGGCTGCGGACACAATCACTAAAGGGGATATTATCAGTTTCGAAAAGGAAATCGCGGATATTTTCGCGACCGGCGTCATCCGCGCGCCGGTGCATTTGCGCGCCGGGCGTGAGGATCAATTAATTCAAATTTTCCGTGAAAATGAAATCGGGCCGGAGGATTATGTTTTTGGTTATTGGGATTCGCACGAATTGGCTTTGCTCAAAGGCGTCCCGCGGGAAGTTTTAAAGCAGGCCATCCTTGAAGGGAAAAGTATTTCGTTGTGTTTTCCCGAATATAAAGTGCTTTGTTCCGGCATCGTTGGAAGTCTGATGGGCACGGGCGTGGGCACGGCCTGGGCGCTGAAACACCAGGGCCAAAAGGGCAAGGTGTACGTTTTCTGCGGGGATATGTCCGCGGAGACCGGGATTTTTCACGAAGCGGTCAAATACGCGGTCAATTTTGATCTGCCGATTATTTTTATTGTTTGTGATAACGGGGTGAGTGTGATGACCAATACGCGCGAGGTGTGGGGCTGCGCGCAGCCTTGGTTTAAAGATACCAAATACGAACGGAAGATTGTCTATTTTCAATATACCAATACCTATCCGCATTCGGGGTTGGGGAAGCTGATAAAATTTTAAAATGATTACACAGATGGTGCTATACGTCATCTGTGTAATCATAATTGAAAAATTAATTTATGAAATACTTCGACGAACTTAAAAGAACCATGGAATGGGTAGCGCAGCATCCCAAGACGCTTTTTGTCGGGCAGACCGTGGCGGGCCCGGGGACGTTTATGTTTCAAACCCTGCGCGATGTGTCCAAAGAGAAGACGCTGGAGATGCCGATCAATGAAAGTTTTCAGATGCAGTTTACGATTGGTTTAGCGCTGGCCGGGTACATTCCCATTTCGGTGTATCCGCGGCAGAATTTTTTGCTCTTAGCAACGGGCGATATGGTCAACATGTTGGATAAAATCCCAGCGATTAGTTCCAATACGCTGCTTCCGAAAATTTTGATCCGGGTGGCAGCGGGACCGGACGCTCCGGTGCACCCCGGTCATCAGCACGTGGGGAATTATGCAGAAGCGTTTAGGAAATTATTCCATTGGATTGAAGTGGTTGAATTGAATGAGCCGGAAGAAATTTTTCCAGCGTACAGGCACGCTCTCGAGCGTAAAGATCATAGAACGACACTGCTCATTGAGCATGGAAATTTTTATAATTTAAAGTGAAAAATCCACTAAAGACCGTAGACCAAAAATAGAAAACGAGGTCTGCAGTCCTTAGTCTCTCGTCTTTGTTCTGAGTCATGAATAAATCTTCTAAAATTTTGATCATCGGCCATAATGATATTATAGAAAAATCACTGGTTCACTATTTTCGTTCCCATAGTTTTTCTAATGTTTTTTCGGGTTCAGAGATGGCTTTAAATCCAACGATTCAGAATTCGGTCTATGAATTTTTTCAGAAGCACCGGCCCGAGTATGTTTTTTTAGGGTCAACGCGGTCAGGGGGAATTGAAGCGAACCAAAAGTATCCGGCGGAATTTTTGTATCATAATTCCGAAAGTCAAAATAATATTATTCATGCCGCTTATAAATTCGCGGCTAAGAAGTTATTGTATATTGCCGCCTCCTGCGTGTATCCGAAAGAAACACTACAGCCGATCAAAGAGGAATTTCTCCTCACCGGAGCGCTGGAACCGACGAGCCAGCCGTATGCGGTTGCCAAGATTGCTGGGATTCATTTGTGCCAGACGTATCGCCGGCAGTACGGGTTCAATGCGGTGGCTGTGGTGCCGGCAACCATTTACGGCCCCGGGAGCGACACGGATTTAGAAAAGGCCCATGTCCTAGGAGCGCTGCTTGCGAAATTTCACAAGGCCGTTATGAATCATGAGAAAGAAGTGGTGGTCTGGGGGAGCGGCAAAGCCCGGCGGGAATTTCTTTACGCGGATGATTTCATCGAGGCCTGTTTGTTTTTGATGGACCATTATAATGATGCGCCGTTATTGAATGTCGGTTGCGGCTCGGATGTTTCTATCGTGGATTTGGCGGAGCTGATTAAAAAAATTTCTGGTTTTCAAGGCAGCATTGTCTTTGACACAACCAAACCCGATGGGGCTATGGCAAAGCTTTTGGATAATTCCCGGATCACCCGGCTGGGCTGGCGGTCCAAGATTAAGTTGGAGGAAGGAATCAAGCGGACGTGGGAATGGTATAAGAGCTGTTATCAAGTTTCAAGCAGTTGAAGTATTGAAGTAAAAATTTGCTTATGAAAAATTTGAAAGGGGGCCTAAGATGATTGTACAGGCAAAAAAGACCAATCCCATTATCCCAAAGTGCAAGAAAATGCTTTCCGAATATTATGGTAAAAAGTTCCGTGGCTTGATTGTCTATGGTTCTTATGCTCGAGGGAAAGCGGACCAATTTAGCGATATTGATTTATTGATTTTGCTTGCCAAACCCTTTGATTTTTACAAAGAATTGCGCCGGATTACGGATTTACTTTATCCGTTGCAGTTAGAGTCGGATCGGCTTATCTCCGCTAAGCCGGCGGATTTTAATGAATTCCACAAAGGCACAATACAGCTTTATCGCAACGCCAAAGAAGAAGGTTTTTCTCTATGACCACTGAGATTAAAGCTAATCTGATGCGCGCGGAAGAATCGCTGGCTGCTGCTCGCGAGTTGTTTAACGGTGGCCATTTTGATTTTGTGGCCTCTCGCGCCTACTATGCGGCGTTTTATGCCGCTTCGGCGTTGTTGCTTAAAATTCCTAAATTATTTAACTGTTGAACAGCCAGACAAATGGTTGACCGTAGTTTGGCCGATTCCAAAGCTCAGCGACTGTAGAAATCCTTGGGAAATGATTTAATCCGAAAGGCGACGTGAATCATGATTAAAAGAAGATTTAATCCGATTATTTACGATGAAAAATTCAAGGCGTTGTTAAAAAAATACGGGGTAAAACGCATTGCGATTTTTGGGTCGTATGCCAGCGGCCGGGCAACTCGAAAGAGTGATATGGATTTTTTGGTGGAGTTTCAAAAGGGGGTCAGTCTTTTGGACATGGTTGGCTTAAAATTGGATATGCAGAATCTTTTAAAAACGAACGTGGATCTCGCAACACCAAAATCTCTCAGCCGATATATTCGACGGAAGGTTTTGGATCAGGCGGTTTATTTATATGAATAAAAGTTACACGGTATATGTACATCATATGCTCGATTCGTTGCGGACGATTGAGGAGTACACCCACAATATGACGCACGAACGATTCCTCAAATCTAAACTCGTCCAGGACGGCGTGATAAGGAATTTGCAGATTATTGGAGAAGCAGCCAAACAAATCCCCAAGGAGATTCGTCACAAATATTCTGAAATTGACTGGCGGGATATTGCCGGCATGCGGGATATTTTGACACACAATTATTTAGGCGTTGATCTAGACACTGTTTGGGAAGTTATCGAAACAGATTTGTCGGAATTGAAGCGGAAATTAAAAAAAATTTTAGATGGTTGAAAAATTGATTAAGGAGTTACAATGAAAATTCTCATAACCGGCGCGGCCGGGTATATCGGTTCAATATTAACTCCAACGCTGTTGAAGGCGGAACATAAAGTTGTCGCCCTGGACAATTTTATGTATAACCAAACCTCACTTTTGGATTGCTGCCACGATGAGAATCTGACGATCGTCCGGGGCGATACGCGCAATAAGGAGTTAATGAAAAATTTATTAAAAGACGTCGACGCGATTTTTCCATTGGCCTGCTTGACTGGCGCGCCGCTTTGCGCCCAGGATCCTGCCGGCGCCCAGTCAATCCTTTTGGATGCCATTAAAATGATTTTGGATCTGCGCAGCAAAAAGCAGATGATCATTTTTCCAACTACCAACAGCGGCTATGGGGTGGGGGAGAAGGGAAAATTTTGCACCGAAAAAACGCCGCTGCGCCCGATTTCGCTTTACGGAAAGTTGAAGGTCCAAGCGGAAGAAGCGATTTTAGATGCCGGCAACAGCATCACCTTGCGTTTGGCCACGGCCTTTGGGGTTAGCCCGCGCATGCGCCTCGATCTTTTGGTGAATGATTTTACCTACCGGGCGGTGTATGATCGGTTTATTGTCCTTTTTGAGGCGCATTTTAAGCGTAATTATATTCATGTGCGGGACATTGCCAAGGCCTTTGTCCACAGCCTCAATCATTTTGACAAGATGAAAAATGAACCTTATAATGTAGGCCTCAGTGACGCCAATTTGAGCAAATTAGAGCTCTGCCAGGAAATCAAAAAGTATGTTCCGGACTTTTATTTTGTCGAAGCCACAATCGGGGAAGATCCCGACAAGCGGGATTACATCGTCAGCAACGAAAGAATCGAAAAGACGGGATTCAAGCCCGATGTCTCACTTTCTCAAGGGATTCAGGAATTGATTAAAGGATACAAAGTGATTAAGCGAAATCAGTATGCGAATATATAAAATTTCATGCACGTCCAAATTAATATTAATAATTTCGACGAGGAAAACTGTAAGAGACA
>CAYHTV010000087.1:0-8385 GCA_964359575.1 uncultured Planctomycetales bacterium | reverse complement strand
CTCTAAAATATTTAAGGGAAAATCAGTACGAACGAAGTGAGGAGTTTTCTTGTTGGTCAGACAATGTTCGATCATGTCCCCGAAAATACGATAAAAGCCTATGAGCGTTTTATCCGGAAGGAAAATTATGCCAAGGCCTATCAATGCCTGCAAAGTTTACTGCGGGACTTTCCCTCGGATGAGTGGTTGCTGCAAAAAATCATTGATCTGTGCCTCGTGAATTTGGATCATCCCGATTTAGCCCGGCGGTGGCTTAAGCAGATTATAAAAGTCAGGACGTCCTGGGTCGATTATTTATTGTTGAGCGATATCGCCAGCGCACGCCTGGATGACAAAGAGGCCCTGGCGTATTTAGCAAAAACAAAAAAATTGATTTCCAATCTCCCTTCCCCTTTAAAGGCCCAGGCCCAAGAGCATTTTAGAAAATCGCAGAGTCTGGTGCAAATCACACAACGTCTCTGGCGTCAAAATAAAAATATCAACACCGTATCCGGTGCCGACGTATCTGAGAATCCTTTAGAGAACGCCAGTCTTTCCCAAAGATCGCGCTTGCGAAAACATCAGTCATCTTCGGTCAGTCAGCCTCATCCGGTCTTCCAGTCAGTCGTCGATTCATCCCGGGAAATCGAAAAACGCCATATCCCTTCGCACGATCTGCCGATTCAATTCTCTCCTCTGGCAAAAAGTCAAGTTGACGCTTTAACGCGCATGCCTCTCTCGAGTTTGTCAGAGGCGCAGTTTGCGGTGGATTTTCAGCGCCTTATGATGCAAGGGGAATACAATGAATTATTATGCCTTAACAGCATGACTGGAGTGGAAAAGTACTGGTTTCAAATCGAGACGGTCAAGAAAGTGCTGAAACATTTTCATGGACGGGTGCTTTTATGCGATGAAGTAGGACTCGGGAAGACGGTGGAGGCCGGAATGTTAATCAAAGAATACCTTACCCGGCATATGGCTCGTAATGTCCTTATTTTAACTCCCCCGGCATTGATATCGCAATGGCAGGAAGAAATGGAAAATAAGTTTGGCTTGAAATTTTTGACGATGGAGGACAGTGGTTTTGCCAAAGACCCGCAGGAATTTTGGAAAGAAAAACACATCATTGCTTCGTTAAATGCCGCCAAAAGTAAAAGGAATCTTGATCATGTGATCCGTCAGTTTTATGACATTCTGGTGATTGATGAGGCCCATCATCTGCGTAACCGCGCCACACAATCATGGGAGCTGGTCAACCGCGTCCAAAAGAAATTTATATTTCTCCTGACGGCCACTCCCGTGCAGAATAATTTATTGGAACTTTATAATCTCATCACGCTTTTAAAACCCGGCCAATTTAAGACGGAAAAAGTCTTCAAACAGGAATTTATGGGGAAAGGTCATGGGCATCTCCCAGCTCAGAAAGAAAAATTGCGTAGTATTTTAAGGGAGGTCATGATCCGCAACACGCGCAGTGTCATTGATCTTAAGCTTCCCAAACGTTTTGCGACTACTCTGCGGCTAGATCCGAGCGATAGTGAGAAAGAGATTTACCAAAGCCTCAACCAGTACCTGCGCGAAAATAATGTCGCGCGTATGACGGCGAACCTGCTTTTACGGGAGGCTGGCAGCAGCCCTTTTGCTCTGCAGGGAACCCTCTTGAATTTGTCCAGCCATGAACCCCTCTCTAAAATTACTGCGCTCATTGAGCGGTTAGATTCAGAAGGACCGAAATTTTGTAAAACGCAGGCCCTTTTAGAGATTCTTCAAAAAAATCCCGTTGAAAAGAAACTCATATTTACGCAATTTTTAAAGAGTATGGATTACCTCATGGCCGTATTGATTAAAGAGGGCATAGCGTTTGCCATTTTTCGAGGCAGTATGACAGCGGCAGAGAAAGATCTGGCCATCAAGCAGTTCAGAGACGATGTTCCTGTGCTTATCTCCATGGAATCTGGGGGAGAAGGGCGCAATATTCAATTTTGTAATACGATTATTAATTTTGATTTACCTTGGAATCCCATGCGCATTGAACAGCGTATAGGACGGATTCACCGTATCGGGCAAACGCGCGATGTTTTTGTTTTTAATCTTTCGGTCAAAGACACATTGGACGACTATATTATTGATATCTTGGATAATAAGATCAATATGTTTCAGATGGTTATTGGTGAAATTGAGCCCATTTTAGGGCATCTGGGAAAAGAGGATGATTTCGAAGATGTCATTATGCAGTTATGGCTGCAGAGCAGTAATGACAGGGAATTAAAAAATAATTTTGAGAAATTGGGTGAGGATTTGATAAGCGCTAAGAATGATTATTTAAAACAGAAAGCTGTCGATTCCACAGTTTTTGGCGACGACTACGAGACGTAGCGTACAGGACAATTAAATCATTAGAAGGTACTGTCAAAACTTTTATGAAAACCACACATGGCACTGTCAAAACTTTTATGAAAACTACACATGATAGTGGTTAATATGAAAATTCGGGGGTAATGTTTGCGTGTCATTGCGAGCCCCCAAGGGGCGAAGCAATCTTTATCAAATCTACGGAGAATTGAATGCTTACGAATCAATATTATGTTTATTTTTTGATGAATTGGAACCATAAGGTTTTGTATGTAGGGATGACGAACAATTTAAAGCGCAGGGTTTATGAGCATAAGAATGGATTAGTAGACGGATTTACCAAGAAGTATCAGGTGCATAAATTGGTTTATTATGAAGCTGGCGAAGATATTGAGGGCGTGATTTTGAGAGAAAAAAAGATCAAGGGTGGTTCTAGACAAAAGAAAATTGATCTTATAGCGAAGTTTAATCCCGAATGGAAAGATTTATGGGATCGATTGTAAAAAGATTGCTTCGGCCTAAACAGCAGGCCTCGCAATGACACACGAGGGGGGAGATAAGCCTAATTATCAAAAACCCTGGCAGTATTAAAGATAAGAAAATTAAAAGTAAAAACTTTTGACAGTACGCATTAGAGAATGAACGTGGGAGAAATGCATGTCTGAGAATTTACCGCGGATTTTATCATCGATTTTATCGTATTATGGCGCCGTTGTCAGTCTTGAAGAGAAAGGTCAAATGGAATACCTTGCTCCCCAAGAAATGGCAAAAAATCTTGGTATCCCGGAGTATGGAGTTTTGAACTGTTTACCGCAGCCTGCCCCAGAAACTATCGCGGCTTTCTACGATTCTGAATTCATAAGATCCTTGGATCAGTTTTTAGCCGATAAAGGAAAAATCGTTAAGACTGTTTTTTCCGCTTCCATTCCCAACGTCAATAAGCTGTCTCATATGGTGACCCACACCATGGGATTTTCGAACGCCGTCTTTCGGGTCCGGGAAATGATCCCCAGAGATATGGTGTATTTATGTATATTTTTTAAATATACGGCGCTGTCGGATGACAAACAGGAGGATTTGATTTCGGTGTTGATGAATCCGCTCAATGCCTCTGTCTCTCTTATCCATGATCATGATTTTTATTTATTAGAGGGTCTGAAAGAAGCCGAGGCAGATTATCCGTGGGTCTTGGCAGAGATGACGTCTCATATAGAAGCGGCTTACTCTTTCGCAAAAACTGCGATAAGAGAAAAAATGGGAGATTTTATCAATAACCTCGAGAAGAGATTGAACCGCGATACCAAACGCGTTTATGAATATTATGAAACACTGCGGCAGGAGACAAATCGGTCAATGGCTAAACTGGAAAAAAATGTCCAGGAATTGGATAAACTCCGAGACAAGATCAAGGCCATTGATGCAGAAGAGAAGTGGAAGATTAAGGATTTGATTGCCAAATATAAGCTTGAGATTAATATTAAGCCGTTTTCCCTCATAGCGATCCAGACCCAATCCGCCTGCTGGAATATTGAAATTAAGCGCCGGGCCAAGACGAGGTCATTTTTGGTCAGTTTCAATCCGCTTTTAAGGCATATTGACCCGTTGCCCTGTGAGGCGTGTTTTTATCCCCGGCGGCCATATTATGTCTGTGATGATCGTCTGCATATTGTTTGTCAACGCTGCTGGGGCAGCTGCTCATCGTGTTTGAAATCATACTGTTTGGCCTGCCACCCTCGCCACTGTCCAAAATGCGGAAAATAATTTCGATAATTTTTTGTGGAAACTCAATCAACGGGCAAGTGGCGCCCCGCAAGGCGTGTCCTTGGACAGCATCAGATGCCACGGGCTCTGCCCGTGGATTGATGCAGTACTTGCCCGTGGTCATGCCACGGGCAAGTGGCGACCCGAAGGGTCGTCCCTTGACGTTTTTTAGGCGTCATTTCCGAGCGGCATGGATCTCTCCACCGCCGCCAGGATTTCGTGCGGTTTAAAGGGTTTGAGAATAAAGTCGCTGGCGCCGATCCGCAGGGTCTCTTGGGCGTTTTCCGCCGACCGGTCGCCGGTGATAATGATGACCGCGAGGCGTGGGTAAAGGGTTTTAATCTTTTTGAGTGTGTCTACGCCGTCGACCAGCGGCATCCTGAGGTCTAGAAGAACCAGGCTGATAGCTTTGGCCGCGCCTTTGAGCATGATCAGGGCCTCCGCGCCATTTTCGGTTAATATAAGATCATACGTGCCGGCGAGAATAAGTCTCAGCGATTCGCGGATTCCTTCCTCATCGTCAACGATGAGGATTTTCTTTTTGCCCGCGGGAGGGGCAGGGGGCGGTTTGTGAGGCGGCAAATTCATATGAAATTCAGTTTAACACATCTTACGGAAGAGAGGAAATTGTTCCTTAAAAATTATTTGTCAAAGTTAAAATTGAATTCTTTTATTTGTTTTTTAACATGCACGTCCAAATTAATATGAATAATTTCAACGAGGAAAACTGTAAGAGACATGGATCTGTCATCCCCGAATGCTTTTGTCGGGGATCCAGGGTTCTCGACTGGATTCCCGCCTTCGCGGGAATGACAAAATGCTAATTAAGACAGCATTGGTTTTTTAATTGGGCCAAGGCCCGCGGGGAAAAATTTTTATATGTCAATAATATTGACATATAATCAAATAGATGTTATGTTTAATGGGTGAGTGATTTTTCGTATCAAAAAATGTCCGCACGATCTGCTCCGGTGTTTGCCGTCCTGGTCATGGGCTGTGTTTTGCTGGCCGCGCCGATGGCCTTTGCGGAAAACGAATCTCCCTATTGCGGCCCGGCGGTCCTCGCCAAGACCTATCAGAAATTCGATCTCGTCTATTCTCTCACAAACATCAATCAAAAAGCCGCGCGCCATCATGGCTTGACGAGTTTCGCGGATTTATTGCACGAGCTTAAGAAGCACCGCCTGCGTGTCCGGGCGTTTAAACAAGGGACTTGGGAATTTTTAGAAGCCGCGCTGGGACAGGGCTACGTGATTATCAATCATCATGGACATTTCGCGCTGATCGAAAAAGCGGACGGCCGCAGCGTGCACATTTATGATCCCGGATTTACGGAAGCTAAGGCCACGGGCTTGCCCGTGGATTTAGCTGCAGTACTTGCCCGTGGTTTCATGCCACGGGCAAGTGGCGACCCGAAGGGTCGTCCCTTGACGCCGGAACATTATTCGCTCACTTATGAAATTTTTCAAACACATTGGGACGGGCAGGGGGTCTTAGTGACGGGCAAGCGCGGAAAACTTCCGCGGCATGCCGGGTTTCAAGAATTGACAAAAGTCGAAAGCCGCGCTGTCTTAGGCGGCGACCCCTGCGGGAATGTGAGCGGCGGCGGAGGCGGCTATGGCGGCGGGGGAGCCCGTTTCTCTTTGGGCAACGGCGCGCCGCGCAATTCTTCGGGCTCTTCGGTCAATCGTCCCAGCCCCCAGACCAAAGACCCGGTGCATATCGAGAACGGGAATCTGCATCTGGACGTGACCGACCTCCATATCCCGGCGCGTGGATTACCCTTGACGCTCACGCGCCATTACAACGCGCAGGTCGTCTCCGAGGTGGGGGGATGGCTGCCGGAACCCGGGGCCGGCTCGTGGACGATTGAGAACGGCGAATATTCCGGCGAAGGCGACCGCACGACCTCGGATCAGGTCTGGGGAAATTTCACTCTGGATGTGGATATGCAGACGATCACGACGAACGGCGCGTTTCCCTGGGAGACGGGGTGGATCGATTTTCGCTATGTGGACGACAATAACCGCTACTATGTGCTCCTGCGTACCGATGGGACGCTGGAGTTAGTCAAGCGGCAGAATCACACGACCGGCCAGCCGCCGTATATTCTGGCGCAGGCCGCGACGGGTTTGAGCCCGTTTAACCGTCATCATTTTCAAATCATCGTCAATAACGCCGTTGTTCAGGTGCTGGTGAACGGTCAGCTCAAAATCAATTTTACCGACGCGAATCCGCTGTTGGTGCAGGCGCGGATTGGACTGGAGGCGCATTTTTCGCACGTGCATTTCGATAATGTGAGTGTGACGGGCGAAAACAACAACCGCAGTTATGATTTCAATACCGATGACAATGATTTTATCTTTGGCTACGGCTGGAGTCACAGTTACAGCCTGCGGCTGAAAGAATATTCCGACCACGTGACTTTGATCCGTGAGAATAACGCCCGGGAAATTTACCAGCCCACGAGCGGCGGAAATTATCAGCCGGTGCCAACGGACAGTTATTCGACGTTGACGAAAGACAGCAGTGGTTTTACCCTGCGCAGTAAATACGGGACGCAGTACCGTTTCGATTTAACGGGAAAACTGCTGTACATCGAGGACCGCAATAATAACCGCACCATCTTGAGTTACACAACGATGAACGGCAAAGAACGCTTGACCACAATCGCCTCGAATGGAACGCGTAACATCATTTTGCAGTACGGCGCCAACGGGATGGTACAGAATGCCACGGATCCCGCTGGCAACACGATCAATTATTTTTATGACGCGGCGGGACATTTGACGCGCGCGCAGGACCGGCAGGGCTACAGCGTCAATTACGCGTACGACGCGGTCACCCATAATTTAAAACAGGTTTGGGATAAAGAGAATAATTTTTATCAATACACCTATTTGTATAACGACCGGGCCGCGACACAAATCGATCCGCTCAACCGGGTGACGACGTTTGATTATAATTGGAATACGGTGCATGTCGTCAATCACAAGGGAGAACTGTTCAAATACAATTTTGACAAGAATATTTTTTTGCAGTCGGTGGAGGATCCCCTGACCTTTTTGGAACGGACCCAGAATGACACCAACGGCAACATCAGTGATCATTGGGACAAAAACAACAATCACACGCAGTACCAGTACGACAGCAAAGGCAATGTCACGCAGGTAACGGATGCCTTGGGCAAAACCGTCGTGACCACGTATGATTTAAACCACAGTGTGCCGACGAGTGTCATTAATAAACGCAAGTTCAAAACGGATTATTTTTATGACACCAAAGGTAATCTCACCAAAATGGTGGATGCCTTAGGCAATGTCACTCAATATACCTATGACAGCTACGGCCAGATGATTTCGCTGATCGACGCCCGCAATAACACGACCAGCTACCAATACAATACGGATGGCGATCTCATGCAAAAGACCGAACCCGGCAGCCGCGTCACGCAGTACCGGTATGATGCCCTGGGGCGCCTGGTGAAGGAGATCAACGCGCTCAATTTCGCGACGGAATACACCTATGACAAGAACGACAACCGCACGAGTGTCAAGGATCCGCTGGGGCGGGTCACGGGTTATGTGTATTCTCCCAACGGGAATCTTTTAAGCACGACCGACGCGAATTTAAAGACGACGAATTACACGTACGACGCGTTTGGGAACCGGCTGGTCGAGATCGATGCCAATCGCGGGCTTGTGGGGAAAACATACGATACCGACAACCAGCTGCATCTGGAGGTGTCGAACCTGAAGAGCGTGCAGGATCAAAATCAAAATCCACCGGTTACCATGACATACGATCCGTTAAACCGTTTAACCAAACAAACCGACGGCGCCGGACAGACTATGGACTGGATCTATGATCGGCACGGAAATATGATCAAACGCACTGATGGGATGAAACGGGTGACGCAGTATTCCTATGACGCGCTCAACCGTTTGACGTACATGGATTATGATTTTTACGCCGATAACAGTTATACGTATGACGAAATGGGGAATTTAACCAATTATGCCGACATTGAGGGAGTCACCGACCAGGAATTTGACGCGCTGGATCGCGTTAAAAAAGTCAATTACACGCAGCGCTATATTATGGAATATCAATACGACGCGGTGGGGAATTTAAGCCAGTTGAAATATCCCAGCGGGATTGTCGTGGATTACACGTATACGGCCAATAATGAAATGAGCGACATCAAACGCAACGGCATTCTGCTGGCGCGGTATGAGTACGACAGTTTAGGGCGGCGGATCCGGCGGGAGCTGGTGGGGAATCAGTCGATCA
>CAYHTV010000086.1:0-8471 GCA_964359575.1 uncultured Planctomycetales bacterium | reverse complement strand
CCTCTAAAATATTTAAGGGAAAATCAGTACGAACGAAGTGAGGAGTTTTCTTGAGGCCATATCATACCACAGAGCCTGCTATCGGCTCAACAAAAACAATCTTATCTAAAGATTCAAAGTCGAACGAACGCGCAGTAAGATACGTTTTATTCCGGTCTGAAATTGATCGACTATCGGCAATAAACTTACCACAATATACGGCTCTTCAAAAAAATCAAAAAAATAACCGGGATGGACAAAGACGCGGTCCTCATTCAAAAAATCTAAAACCCAGGTTTCTTCGGTCCTTCCTTTGGGCAGTTGAATGATCGCGTACCAGCCGCCTTCCGATTCCAGATATTCACATGCCGGGAAATCTTTCAGCTGCTCAATAAGAAACTGCCGGTTCGTTCTGATCCGGCCTAAAATATCGCGGTTGATTTGTGGCTGCCAGGATAACCATTCCTCCAGGGCATTTTGCACCGGCGTATTAACCGAGAGATACGTATCCAGAATAATTTCCAAACGCTCACTGGCCTGACTGACCAATTCTTCCGGACCGTTCATAATAATCCAGGATAATTTCATCTGCGGTAACGCCAGCGTTTTAGACAGCCCTCCCATGGCAAAGGTTAATGCCTCACTATTTTCAACCAGGCTTAGGACCGGCGCGTTGCTCTCCTGAAATCGGTAATCCATAAAAACCTCGTCGGAAATCAAGGCGATATTGTGCTTAGCGCAAATTTTATTTAACTCGGCCAATTCTTGTTCTTTGATAAAAGAGCCGGTTGGATTATTGGGATTCACCAAGACAATGGCTTTGGTCGTTGATTGGATTCCCCGCGCCAACTCCGGCAGATCAATCATCCATCTGCCCGCGCCTTCTTTAGGTTTATAGACAAGCGGATACGTGTCCATTTTAATATCGTTTAATTCAACGAGAAATTCAAACAGCGGATAACTCGGCCGGGGGAAAAGGGCGCGCTCGCCGGGATTGGCTAACAAACGGAAAAGGAACGTATAGGCCTCGGAAGTGCTGGCGGATAAAAAAATTTGACCAGGAGAGACTTTAAAATTTTTATTTTTATAATACTGCGCAACCGCCTGGCGCGCGGATAAATTTCCCCGCGGAGACGGGTCATAAATAATATTTTTAGGGGAGGATAATCGCTTAAGGATTTTTTCCTTAGGATAAAAAATTTGGCAGCGGGTAGGATTAGATTCCGTAAGATCAATAATCTCCTGGCCATCTTTGCGGATCTCGTCTAACCGGGAGAGCAGCTCATTCTGCGTCATCTCCCAATCGGTCCGTTTGGCGAATGGATACTCTCTGGACATCAGCGTGATTTACCCAGCTAACTTTTAACTTCCTCGCCCCGCAGCTTAGGGATTTCATTGTCGGCGATTAAAAGATTCCTGCCGTCCGTGCCGGCGATTTTCAAAAGATCAAGGATGGCCATAAAAAGATGTTCTTCTTCGTGCTGTTCGGCAACAAACCATTGTAGAAAATTGAAAGTGGCAAAATCTTTTGCATCAAAAGAAAGCTCAACCATTTTATTGATGGATTTAGAGACATCGATTTCCTGCTGCAGGGCAATTTCAAAAACATCCTTAAGCGACTTGTAAACATGCGGCGGTTCTTTGCTGGCCGGCACGCGGGCATGGCCACCGGTTTCATTGATATAATGGATCAATTTCAGCATATGCTCTCTTTCCTCCTCAGACTGCGTGTAAAAAAAAGCGGTGGAGCCGCGGTATCCTTCTTTTTCACACCAGGAAGCCATGGAAAGATATGAGCTCGATGCATACGCTTCATAAATAATCTGTTGATTTAAGGCCTCTTCGACTTTTTTAGATAACATAAGAACCTCCTCGTAGCGTTATGATTGTATTGACTACCTTAATGCTATTGGTTAAGAAAAAGTCAATAAAACAATTTACAATGAAGATTATCAGTGCTAACGCGCCTCGTTTTGCACATCGTGCTTAAATTTTTCGTACTCGCGCACGACCCGTTCAAATTCTTTCTCCTTGACCCGCAATTGTTTCTCAAGCGCGTCATAATCCGACTTAGCCACAAAGGTTGTGTCTTCTTTCTGCCGCTTTAGTTCAGCGTTCTCACGCTTCAGAGCGGTCAACTCTTCCCGTAAATTTTTTAATTGGGATTTATGCCCCAAAATTTCTAATTCGGCAGCTTTGCGCTGGCCTTCGGCGCTTTCAAACGACTGTTTAGTTTCTCTAAAGTCCCGCTCGAAACGCAGCCGCTCGGAATGCTCCCGCTCGAGATTCTGCTCCGCCTTTCTGATTCCTTCCTTAAGATGCGCGATTTCTTTGGCGCGTTTATCAATTTCATCCTGCTCCTTTTTATGCCAGCTGTCCTCAAGTTCCAATTTTTCCTTCAATTTCTTATTCTCCTCGCGGGAGGCCGCCAATTCCTTCTCCCAGCGTTTTTCTTTTTTCTGAAATTCAGCGATGTCATTGCGCAGCGCATAAATGTGCCGCTCCAGCTTCTGTGCAGCGGCCTCCCAGTCTTTCTGCTGCGTTTCTACTTGGGCCCTGGCCTTTTTCCTCTTTTCTTTATCGGAAGAAGGCAAAAGGAACAAGACAACCAAAAAAATAAAAATCAGAACCAGACCTATCGATGCTATGAAATAAATGGTTGTCATAGGAATATTTTTCGTGCTGAATTTTTAAATCTGCAATGAATTAAATATAACATCAAAATTCAGGGGCGTCCAATTCTGTGACGAATTCTTTGGGCCGGTTGTTAAGTATATACCGCCGCGCCAGATTCCGGTAATATTCAGCGTTTTTTTCATCACCTCTTCTTTGATACAACTCGCTAAGATTCAAATACGCTACTGGATCGCCCGGATTCAAACGCACGGCCTGCTTGAGATGGAATTCCGCCTTCTGCGATTCGGCAACGTTGACGTAAGCAATCGCTAAAGTATTATGCGCCAGCGCATAGCGGGGGTCAATTTCTAAAACCTGGTTATACAGCAAAATGGCCTGGGCGTAATTGTGCTCCTGAAGATAAAGATTCCCCAGCGCGTACAACGCTGCCGTTGAATACGGAGCATAGGAAACCGCCAATTGATAATAACGCTTGGCCTCGCTAAAATTCTTCATCGACTCATAAATTTTTGCCATCTTAAACAAAACAAAATCATCTTTGGGCCGCAGCTTTAAGGCACGCCGATAGCAGCGCAAGCTCGCCGGCCAATCTTTCTTATGATAGTAAAGGTTCCCTAAATTAAAATTCGCTTCAAAATAATCAGGGTTAATAGCTAAGGCTTTATTAAAGGCAGCCGCTGATGATGCAAAATCCCTTTTCGCGGCATAAACCCGTCCCAAATGATTAAGCGCAATTGGAGATTTTTTATCAAGCACCCTGGCCTTCTCAAATTCCATGAGGGCAAGATTAAAAAGCCTCTCCCGCTCATAAATAATTCCCAAGGCATTATGCAGCTGCGGCTTCGCTGGGGATTTGGCAATCGCGTCTTCCAGAAGCCCAGCGGGGCTCTGCCATGCCAGATTGCGGGCGTATGTCAAAATGGATAAATTAAGAACGATGAGCCCCAGAACCCAAAAACGCCGCGGTCGTTTTACCAACGCGGCAACTCCATCCAGCACAATAAGGGCAAAACAGCCGACGGCTAAATACAAGCGGTGCTCAAACATCACATCGGATAAAGGAAAAATACTCGATTCGGGAATCATCAGAATAAAAAACCATAAGATACCAAAGGAAAAAAGCGGCTTTTTATGTCGAACAAAAACAGCGCAGAACAGCAAAGACACGATAAGGCATAAAGACAAAAACGCCGGTCCCTCCCAAATATACCGCGCCATAGGGACGGCATGCAGGATATTTTGTGAGGCCGGAAAAAATAGCAAACCCATATAGCGCGTGACCACGCTCCATTCCGTCAAAAAATAAATGGCGCGCGGCACTTCCATGCTGGTACGAGTGGCATAAATCCACTTTGCCGCAGCAAAAGGTTCAGCAAAGTAATTCAGGGCAAACAGCATAATCCCCAGCGGGACAAGGATAAGAATAAAAAGATAAGGTAAAATAAGGAGTGCCATTCTTTGTCTTTTCACCGATGATAAAAAATAAAATTCATAAAGCATAATGGTCAAAGGCAGTGTTATGAAAATCGGCTTCGTCATTGCGCCTAAAATAGCCACGGCCAAGATAAGGAAATAAAGTCCCCAATGGAATTTCATCCGCAATTGGATATACCCCAAAAGCCCCGCGAGATAAAAGGCCGTCGCCAAAAGGACCGATCGTTGGACAATATATGTCACTGATTCGGTTTGCAGAGGATGTGTCAAAAAAATAAACGCGGCAAAAACTGGAAAGATCTTCCGCTTTCCCATGTTTTGATTCTGCGGAAAGGGTAAAAAACGCAGTGTTGCCTTTACCAAGAAATACAACAAAATCGCGTTCCCACAATGCAATAAAATATTAACCCAGTGAAACCACGGGACATGGAACCCGCCCCAATAATAATTGACGGCAAAGGTCCAGTGCGTTAAAAAACGGCTGGGGTCGTAACGGAAAAGATATTGCAAAGGATATAAAATCCGGATCAATGGATTTTGCGCAATGACCGTCACATCATCCAACTGAAAAGGGACATGCAGGGTATTAACATAACAGAGAATTCCCAGTAAAAATATAAGAAGGCAGTCACGGTAGGAGGAAACAAATTTGCGATCGCGGTGTTTCATATTCAGATAAGTCTAGTACATTGTAACATTAATTTCTGATGTTATAATTCCTTCTCCCCTTTGGGAGAAGGTCAGGATGAGGGGAAAATTGACGTTGATCTCTCTATCCCTCACCCTAGCCCTCTCCCTCTGGGAGAGGGAATATAAGATTAAAAATTTCTGTTACAGTGTACTAGTGTAGTGTTTCATAAATCCATTTACTTATAAGCACTGTCATTCCCGAATGCTTTTGTCGGGAATCCAGACATGATTCAGTGGACCCCCGACAGAAACATTCGGGGGTGACAAATGTCAAGAAGTGTTAGACGCACTACACTAGGTCACTGTGGGGGATTCATTTTTCAGGCAATGTTTTGCGGCTGAACCACTCGGTGTGCAATTTTTTTGCATCAAGGATGTAGGCGTAGCCTTTTTTTCGATCCTCGGGGCTGACTTGACCTAAAATCAAATCACGGTAAGCGCAGATTTCTTCTTCCATATTCCAGATACGGCTGGCGGCGGCTGTCTTGAAGGAAGCCACAACGTATTTTTGAAAATTCCCCGACAAAAATAATTCCGTCGCGTACGGATCCTCCGCGAAATTATCATAACGGCATTCCACATAGCTGGTCTTGCCGGTTATGGGAGGAATAAGGATATATCCGTCGCTGGCCTCGGCGATATGATGAATCCCAAAGAATTTCATTTTCGTTTTATATTTCGGATTATTAAAGAATTGGACAAGGTTTTTTTTGAGAGGGTGCTCATAATAGACAAAAAGCTGATCAATATTATTTTTTCGGCACCAGTTATAAATGTGCGTCGTCACGGTCCGGGAAGGATAAATATCGTTAAGAAACATTGAGAGATTAAAGGAAATGTGCAGCGCCAGGATAGAAGTTATCCCAATCCAAAAAATTCTTTTGCCCAAGCGCGTGGCGAGGCGATGTTTTATTTCATAAAGACTAAAGCCGATCAAGCCTAAGATTCCAACGATCGAGGGAAAGTAATTGCGGCCAAACTGAACCACTTTAATGATTTCAACAAGACAGGGGGTCGAGACGCTTAAAATGAAAATTAGGAAAATGTATTTTTTTTGAGGAGCGATTTTCAAAAGATAAATCGCCGAAAGCCAGTACAAAGTAAAAAGGACCGGCATGATGAGGAAAAAATATTTCAAGATCCATAACCAGCCGGCACCGCGGAAATCTATCGACAGCGGGAAAAAGCGTTCCAAATATATATGATAGATGGCAAAATTATTGTTATGCTGGCTGAAGTGAACAAATCGCAAGAAATCTTTGACGCTTTGCCAAGGATCAGGAAGTGTAAAAAGCAAAAATACTATGAGAAAGCCGCTTAAGATGAAAAGGATATCAAAGGAGGATTTTTGTGATAGTTTTTTTGGGCCCTGGGAGTTTAATGCCTGACAAATCAAAAAACCCAGATAATAAGGAAGGTAGAGAGGAGCCGTGGGCGAAGAAAATAGCATCAGAGCTAAAAAGGCTCCCGAAAGAAAATATAGGAAACGCCGGCCCGCGGCGCTCAAAAGAAAAAATACCGCGAACAGAAAATTCATCAAGGAGAGCGGCTGATGAGCGCCTAAAAGCACATAGATATAAGGCCAAAAACAAAAAATAAAAAAAAGATATACGATGAGGCCGATTGAGGCATCCAGAAGTCTGCTGACGATGAGATAAATCAAAATCGCACAAATCCCAACAGCCGTAATCAATAACAGGACGTTAGGATAAAGGCTCACCGGATCGCGGAGGATTTTTTGCATAATGGCGATCCCGAGGATGAGCGCCTCCTTGCCATGCATGTTGATTCTTAGGATGCCTGGCAGCGGCAAATTGTGAATATCGGAAATGTAATGCAACTGAAACAATTTCGCGGCGGTGGGGACGTAAGGATTTTGGGAATCGCTCGGCCAGTAATTGATGTAGTAGGTGGCAGCAGCCAGCGCGCTGCAGATGAGCAGTGTTAACAGGACAACACAAAAAAGTGTCAAGGGACGACCCTTCGGGTCGCCACTTGCCCGTGACATGAAACCACGGGCAAGTACTGAAGCTAAGGCCACGGGCAAGCCCGTGGCCTTAGCTTCAGTAAAATGATGATCCTTTTTGATCGCATCCTCCCGCTAATGTTATTGGGACGAGGCCCCATCAGAGGTTGTATCTTTTTTTAGGACTTGGAAACCTTCTTTAGTTTCTTTTTCTACTGCGGGTTTGGATGTCGCGATGATAAATAACATAAAAGGAATATAAAATAATCCAAAGAAAAAAATGATGATAAAAGGCGTGACGAGAGCGATTTTTACCGCGGGAGGGATTTCAAAGGAGGATTTTTTATTTTTTTTGGCAAGGGCGAGGTATTCCTCTAAAGTAATTTTCCCCCTTTTTTTAGTATCAGCCATAGCCAAAACTCCTTTTTACAATTTTAACAATTTAAGTATAACATTCGCTGATATTGTTAGCAATACGATATTTATGATATTAGGACTTATTAGGACAATTTCAAAAATCCTATTGATTATTGTTGGGTGTGGATTAGAATACACCTAGTACTCTGTTAATCAAATTTCTGATAGTTATTCCCTCTCCCCTTTTGGGGAGAGGGCGAGGGTGAGGGGGCTGATGCCAGCGAATATTTACCCCTCATCCTAACCTTCTCCCCCAAGGGGAGAAGGGACTTGATATTAACAACTAATTTAACAATGTACTAGTGTAGTGAGTCTAACACTTCTTGACATGTGTCACCCCCGAATGTTTCTGTCGGGGGTCCATTGAATCCTGTCTGGATTCCCGACTCCGCCTGAGGCGACTCCGCCTTTGGAGGAAAAAGCATTCGGGAATGACAGTGCGTATAAGTAAAGGGATTTATGAAACACCACACTAGTACCTTGTTACCTTAATTTTAGATATATTAGTCATCAGAGGAACAAGGTACTGTACTGTGCTCCTCTAAACACAATTTAGGTAACACAGTACTAGAAAGCAAAAAGAGCAGAAATGAAAAGTAAAAAATCAGATAACCGGCGCAATAAACGTTTAGAATGCAGAGTCCCAGTCGATGGGAAAGAAGGAAAGCCTTTTGCGATTGCCCAAACTCTTGATATCAGCAAAGGCGGCCTGGGGTTTTTATCCCGAAAGTCGATTCTCCCTAACGAAAAAATCGCGGTGCAATTAGAATTGGGCCCTGATGAAGAACCAATCCTCATCGCTGGAAGCGTGCGCTGGGTTCAAAAGCTATTGCATTCGAATTTTTTTCGCTTTGGCATAAAATTTGACGGTATTTTATACGGTTCCAAAAATCGTTTGGATAAATTTTTAAAAGTGTAAGATATTTAGAAAAACTTTGGCCACGGAGAGAGGGGCAATATGAACGTCCTGCAAAAAGATAAGCGGTTATTTGAGCGTTTCAGCGCCCGTTTTCCGGTTAAATTCAAAGACGGCCGGGAGGATTATGGGACTAATGTTTTTTTAAGAGATGCCTCGGCCCAAGGCGCTAAATTATTGAGCCGAAAGCGTTTTTTCCTTAATGATTATGTGGCCGTGGATGTGAAACTCCCCGACGGCACGGATCCGTTGGTTCTTAACGGCCAAATTATTTGGGTGAGAACGATTGAGCCCAACATGCTTTGGGATATCGGGGTGAAGTTTCCTAAGGTGGATTTGATGAAAATCCAGCGGATTTATAAATTTGTTGAGCCTGCTTATTGAGCTTTGTACAACCATTAGCAATAATTTCCAGAAAACAAAGCGACTTGC
>CAYHTV010000085.1:0-8497 GCA_964359575.1 uncultured Planctomycetales bacterium | reverse complement strand
ATATATCTAAAATTAAGGTAACAAGGTACTGGGATAATATTAAAACTTCGAAATAAGAAAACTATTAACGAGGGCAAACGACAAGAAGACCAAGGCAATCACGTTAAGATCAAAATATTGAAAATTTGTGAAAGTTGTGGCTAAAACCGTGACTACTGCCACAACCCACAGCACATACATAATCAAGGTACGCAACTTATTCAATTTTCCTCCCCACAACCATAATTGGCTATAAGAATAACCGCAAAATAAATCTTTGTCAAGGGACGACCCTTCGGGTCGCCACTTGCCCGTGGCATGAAACCACGGGCAAGTACTGCAGCTAAATCCACGGGCAAGCCCGTGGCCTTAGCTTCCGTCAATAAATTCTGAATGCTTTAAAAGTTACGATTTAGACGGCGGAGCACAAGACTCTCGAATGATAAGCTGCGGCTTTAAGACATCTTTGACGGCGGTTTGGCGCTTTCCCGTAGCCACGGCATTGAGATATTTCACCGCGTCCTGGGCCATTTGGAATAAAGGCTGCTTCACGGTTGTAAGCCCCACGGCACCGTAAAGGGCCGCCGGATTATCATCAAACCCGATAATCGAAATATCCCGCGGGATTTTTAAGCCCCTTTCCAGAACGACCGCAATGATTTCTAAGGCCATTTCATCACTAGCGGCAAAGATGGCGGTCGGAATTTCAGGCAAGGACAAAAATTTTTCTACGGCAACCCTGGCACAACGCCGGGAATAATCTCCTTGATAAATATATTCTTCGGGTAAAGGCACTCTGTTTTTTTCCAAAGCTTCTTTAAAACCTTTCAACCGCTGGAAACCAGCCTGTGTTTGCAAATTCCCGGTAACCGTAGCAATGCGTTTGTGGCCTAAATGGATGAGATATTCGGTAGCAATCTTCCCGCCTAACATATTGTCCACACCGATATAATTCACATCCAAGTCCTTAACCACATTATTGATCACAATGCAGGGCATGCCGGAATCCAAGGTCGCTTCTACTTCCCGGCGATTTTCGATAATATCCGCGAAAATAATACCTCCCACGGCATTGGGGTTAAGAAAATTATTGCCATTGGTGATATGAAAAACGAGGTCTAATTTAAGCGTCTCGCAGGCATGGCCCGTGCCGCGGATAATCTCGATGGCGTAAAAAGAATAAAAAATGCCCGGATACCCCGGCATCACAAGACCGATCGCGCTGTTGAAACCGCTGGCCAAACGCTGAGCGCTGATATTCGGACGGTACTTCAGGTGGGCAATGGCCTCTTCCACGCGGGCCTGATTTTTTTTGTTAACGGTGGGGAAATTGTTAATGACCCGCGAAACAGTCGAGATAGAAACTTTAGCCCGTTTCGCAACATCTTCAATACCAGCTCTTTTTGGGGGGATTTTACTGCTCAATTATCTAACGTTATCTCCAACTTTAATACTCGTCTTCTGCTGTTTGATATCCGCGGCACAGATGTCGGCGCGGGCCTGGATGACTTCCACCTGAGCGATAAAATCGCTGCCGCGATAAATATTAAGCCTGTTACCGACACCGACACCGGCATTTTGTCCTTTATCAACAATCACAAAATTATTCTCTTCATTAACGCTGACCACATTCCCGTTGAGTCCCGTCGCTAATTTTTCCGAATCATGAGTGGCGTCGTCTTGCCCTAAGGTCTGTTGCGGGTTCGCATTGACGATAATGGGCGGCAGTTCAATTTCCTGCGCGGCCCGGGCATCGGCGGCTGCTTTGAATCGCTGATTTAAATTATCTTTAATATCCCAAATCTCAGCAATTTTATTTTGGATGACGCCTTCCGTCTCAGTCACTTTTTTCTCTAATTCCGTCTTTGCGTCGGTCAATTTAACAATTGTTTTCTCTAAACCGCTTTTGGTAGCCATTAACTCTTTGACCTGACTGCGCAACTGCTCGTTTTCTTTTTTAATCTTTTCAAATCGATCATTAGAAAATTTTCGATCGCCTTTTGCGCGCGCCAGTTCCAAAGAAAGCGTATCGGCCAAATCTTTATTATATTTAATCTCGCGCTCAAGTGTTTCCCTTTCATTTTTGGCTTTGCTCAATTCCAGCTCTAAATCAGAATTACTCTTCTTAAGATCGCCAATCTCAACGGCTAAGGAGGACATCTCCTTCTTAAAATTTTCCAACTGCAGCTCGATGCCGGCTTTTTCTTTGAGAACCTGGGCCCAATAATTGTCATCCAAATCTTCCGGAGAAATTTTCGACTCTGGCGCTGCCCCCGCTTGCGTCACATCAATTTTTTGCGGCTCAGCTTCAACATATTTATAGACGATTTGGGGCTCGGCAGATTGTTTCAATTTTTCCGCGAGATCTTCTCGCTCCTTTTGAATTGTATCCACGCGGCCTTTCCACTCATCACGTTCAGCCATAATTTTTTTGATCTCTTCATCAAAATTTTTCACCTGTTCATTGGCAGCGATGAAATCTTGCTGAATTTTATTTTTTTCGTCTTCAACTTTTTTGAGCTGCTCTTGCAACTTCTTATTATCGGAATTGTATTTTTCAGTTTGGGCTTGGTAGGTCTTGATATCATTCTGCAGCATGGTCTTTTGATTATCGGCCTTTTGTTTCTGCAGGAGGGTGTAACCGGCAAAACCAAAACTTCCGACGAGTAGGACGGCTAAAATAACAATGCTCTGCTTGGTAGCATTCGACATGAAATCTCCTTTAATATGAAAAATCTTATTATGAATATATCAAAGGATAAATTTGAATACAAGCAAAAAGAAAATTTTTTCTATTTTTCGCAAATAAAAATGGGGCAGAGAATTATTCTGCCCCGTCCATTCTTCGTGCTTCCCCTAAAAAAAACTATTCGTATTTTATGTCATCCAAATAAAAGGTGCAGCTTTCGGGATTGGCATCCACATTCGCGGCCCATGAAAAACCGCCGCTGATATAAGTCAAATCTTTCCCGCGCAAATCTATGGAATACTGCCGCCATTCTTTCGTTAAAATCACCGGCCCAATCATCGCCATATCCGTATCGGGATAATCACCGCTGATCCCGCCGGATTTGAATTCTTCGATGCGTTCGCCGCCGTTTTCTCCCCGCGCCCAAAATGTAAGTCTCTCTGCCCCATTAAGATTGAACCCTCCCTTTTGCCGCCCCCAATTATTCGCTGGGTTAAGCCAAAATATTCCGGCCCATTTTTGATCGCGATTGGAGCACTCAATATCATAAACAATACGGATACATGTTTGGCCGGATTGGCAATTGTCTTTCCATTGCTCATCAAGCTTTAAACATTGGCCATTGGGCATAAAACCCGATGGGATATAATGGTTAGCTTTATCCCTTTTATCTAAATAAATATAAAAGGGATGAAATTTTGCCGCGCTCTTATCAGCGGCCGCTACTGGTGAAACGATTTCATTCTGGGATCTTGAAGCGGAAGGTGAATTCTGCCCAACAGGCTCACAACCAAAAAAATTTGCAAATAAAAGAAAAATAAATAACTGTTTGGTTCGCATATATTTCAAAAAGACGCCCCGCGTTTAAAGCGGGGCGTTCTCTAGAATTCCATTGTTACAAAAACCATCTTATCACAAATTAAGCGCCGCCCATTTCATCAATCTTTTGCTGAGCCGCTTCAGCCGGTTTCCAAAACCACCCATTCGGATCCCAGCATTGCGCGTAAAAATATTCATCCACTAATTTCTTGAATATGTCTTTGGCCTCAGCGTCCTTCCCGGCAATTTTATACGTTTCTCCCTTAATATAAAGGCATGTTCCCACATCGTTGAGAGCCCAATACGAAAAGATTTTTTCCTTAGATTCCCAGGGATATTCCGTCAATGAATCCTGCATTTCCTTGGCTTTCTTGCCATACAGCTCGATGCATTTATCCGCGTAAGCGTTGACGGCATCCATGTCTTTTTTCTCTAAAGCATCCCAGGACTTGGTGGCTAACGTGGCCGATGAATAATCGCCGAAATCTAAATTGGAACCGGAATCGATCATGGCAATTTTTTCCTGAGAAGCTTCCGCGGGTTTCCAAAACCAGCCACGGGTATCCCAGCATTGACCGAATTTATATTCATCAATAATTTTTTGGTAAACTTCTTTAGCCTCATCTTTCATGCCGGCTTTACGGTAGGCTTCTCCTTGAATATAATAGGCGGTCGCCACATCATTGAGCGCCCAGTAAGAAAAGATTTTTTGATCGTCACCGGTGGGGTATTCGTTTAAACTTTCCTGCATTTTCTTTGCTTGACCAGCGTAAAGTTCTATGGCTTTATTGGTGTAGGCTAACACCGCTTCAATATCATCCGCGGCTAAGACCTCCCAAGCTTTCGTCACTAATGTTGCAGAGCGATAGTCGCCAAAATTATAAGCGGCCGCCGTTGTCGGTGCAAAACACATACTGATTCCTGCGCACATCAAAAACCAAACTAATACTACTCTCCTCATCGCTAAATCCTCCTACATCTTGTTTCTGTGTTGTTGGTTAATAAAATCCATCAAGGGCAACTGCCCAGTTACCGCTTGCCCGTGGCATTTGAACGGTATAAGTGTAGCACTTTTCATTTCAGAAAACAAATTATTAAAAAGTCTTCATGGCATTGTTCAGGTGCTCAATTATGCCGGATAGACCCGTGAAGGTCACTGGAATTTCTCCCATCTTCTTGGAAAATTCTTTGTCCACATCCTGAGCCAAAACGAAAAACCTGGCCTTAGGATACTGGTAAAAAAAGGCATTGAAATTACGATCATCGAATTGACTGGCTTTCCATTTGCATTCAATGGCGATAGGAATAGTCGGGGCACCTCTCTGAGGGACGATAAAATCCACTTCATGGCCGCGTTTATCGCGCCAATAATGAATCCCGCGCGTATGAAGTTTGGCCTGGATCTCATTGAGGACATAATGTTCCCAAAGAACACCTAAGTCTTGGTCCCTTAACACGTGCCAACCCCGGTAGTAGCAGACAAACCCCGTGTCAAATCCATAAACTTTGGGAGCTGAAATAATCTCCGTCGGCCGATGAGAACTGAAAGGATGGATAATATGGGCCACAAATGTGGCTTCTAAAACTTTTAGATAATTGGTAATCGTCGTCCGGCTTACCTCACAGGGAGCCGTAAAGCGCGTGGCTTCGAAAATGCTCCCGCTTTGCGTCATGATTAATTCTATAAATTTCTGGAAAGAATACTTTCTCTCCAGCCGGAACAATTCCTGGATATCCTTGGCCCAATAAGCGTCCATCCATTCCTGGAAATCAGACTCCGGGAACTCTTCGGACAAAAGAAACGGCGGCAACCCTCCCCTTAATAAACGCCACTTGAGGTCCTTAACCTTAAAGTCAGCAAGGTCATCGGATATGGCCGGCGTCAGCCAAATTTCCTTTTTCCTTCCCGATAACGTATCTTTGAATTTAAAAGACGCTCCCAGCGTGGAAGATCCAGTCGCCAAAATTTTGACTTGCCGGTAATGATCCGCTGCGATTTTTAAAAGCTGGGCTGGATCATTAAGACGATGGATTTCATCCAGGACTATGCGTTTATTTGCACCTTTGAAGCCTTGCAAAAATTCTTCCGGGTCTTCCATCACCCGGCGGATCCGAGGCAATTCGCAGTCAAAATATTCAACGTCTTTAAGATTCTGGGACAAGAAAGTCTTCCCCGCTCGCCGAACCCCGGAAAGCCAAATCAGAGAACGTTTCTGCCATGCCTGTTCTATTTCTTTTAGCCAATAGCTTCTTTTGATGGTTTCCATATGTAAGGAGAATATCACATAGTGCTACTAAATGCAAGTATAGAATCAGACAAAATTTTCCCTTATTTTATTTAAAAGGGTTATGGATCCGCGCGGCTAATTGGAATAAATTGTGTTGTCGGATGGCGTTATGGATTGGTCAATCGCGCTGTGTTATCGTGGTGGGACAGTATACGTTAGATGTATCTTTTTGCGTAGGATGTCTCAAAGAAGTCTTATTGACCTTTGTAGAACCAAAAGAATTGAGGTAGTCAATATTGGCCTTTGTCTCCTCAATGATAAATCCAAATTTTTTTCTTTAGTTGTACAAAGGCCCATAGAAAACACCATTTCTATTATTTCCTGCGCATTTTACTTCCACATTTCCTTGTAGATGTAATAGCTTTTTCGCAATTGCCGCAGAAAAGGGCTGTGTTTTCCGTTCCCTTGACCGGCGAGACCAAACCATTCCTCATAATAATATCCACCGGGAAATGGTCCTATCGCGTCGGATTTTTTGTCATGGCGAAAAGGTTCATAATTCTTCCACCATTCATCCAGCCATTCAAACACCACGCCGCCTAAGGCATTCCCCACGCCATCCACGCGGCCGGCCGAGTTATCCACAATGTCCAGCCAGTTGCCTACATGATAATCCGCCTGCGCGGCTTCCACTTCTTCGAGGGTCAAATGTTTCGCGTAGGCGGGAGCGCCGTATTCAGTGATAAAAGCGGGTTTTCCGGTCGCATCAAAAACCTGTTCCCAAAAGGAGCTGAATCCAAAATCTCCACGGTAAACATTCGCCGCAAATATATCCACATCCGGGGCATATTTCGCAAAAATATCAAGAAAAAGTGTATCCCCATTGGCAATAGCAATGGGATGATTTTTATCAACAGATTTAATCCACTGGGCGACTTCGTTAACAAATTGATAATAAGCCGCAGGCTTTTTATCCGCGTTGCAGGCAACTCCATAATTGTTTTCGTTTCCTAGAAGCCACAGGAGAATATATGGTTCATCTTTAAATTCCATAACCATCTTTTTCACCGATTCCAGCATGCGTTTGCGATGCTCAGGATTTTCATAATCCGTGCCCTCAAACCAAGTAGCACCGGAGCCGATAGTATATTTCCCTAAATAATCCCCCATGATGACCCGAATGCCGTATTTTTTGTACATCTCGCGCAATCCTTCTTTTTTGGGCAGAAAAGGATGGTGATAACGCCGAATGGTATTAAGTCCCATTTCCTTCAATAATTGAAAATCACCCACGACAGTTTCATCCGGATCCTGCAGATTATTACGATTTTGGTCAACCCAGGAATCATAAGGACCGTCCAAGCGGCCATTTTGGTTCGAATCTTCCTCCATCCAATCCTTTAATGTTCCTTTATCCGGACTTTGTCCCACTTTCGTCGGAGAATAGGTAATGCCTTTGATGATATAAGGTTTACCATCGACCATAAGCTGCCAATGATTGTTTTGATACTGGGCTAAATAAATCTTTCCTTGACCTATTTTGCGTTTCACCTTGCCCAATGGGGTAATCATTTTGATTCCGCGGTCGATTTTAGCTTTGGCTTTATCAAAAATTCCTTTTTCTTTTAAGGTGCCGGGATAGGTCACGATAACATCATTTTTAACATCATTATCAAAACCATTGGTGATTTCGATCTTCATCCACTTGGCCTCCAGGTTTAATTCGGGATGGATCCGGATAATATGCTTAATTTTAGCAATGGCTGCCTGCGCGGGATACCAGGGCGTATGCCAATACGTCCAGGCCACGGCATCGGGAAAATGCACAATCAAAGCGCGGTAAGCCTTGAGCGCTTCGTGATACATCCTGGCTTTTTCAAAAGTTAATCCTAAATAATACAGCTTAACCCCCCACGGCTCAGGGGCCATCAGCCATTTGTAATACGCGGCTTCCAAGTCCTCGGTATTCACATAATCCCAGTGTGTTCCCTTGAGGCGTCCATTTTTACTCAACTGCTGGTAATGTTCATTCTTGAAAACCGTTCCATTATTCGGGTAAATCCCTTCCCCAACCGCGTCGGATAATCCTTTAAAATCTTCAATCACATATTTGTAATCCTTGGTCCCGACATTGGTAAACTTTCCGTATTTTGTATAATTAACGATTTTTTCTTTGCCTGGTTTTTCAAAATGCGGCACCGTGCGCAGAGACTTTTCAATTCTTTCAACCTCTTCTTTGCCGCTTAATACATTAATGCTGTCCTGACTTTTTTCCGCAACCGACCAAAACCAGCCGCGCGGATCCCAAGATTGCGCCCATTTATATTCTTCAATGATCTTTTGAAAGACCGCGATGGCCTCTTCGGTCTTTCCATTATTCATCAGCGCCTCACCCTTAGTAAAAAAGCAGGCCGCCACATCATTCAATTCTTGATATTTGCCCTCTTCCCCGCTGATGGGAAAATCTTTGAGTTGAGCCTGCTGGATCTTGGCCTCTTTTTCATATAAAGAAACACATTGATCCGCTAATTCAATCACTTTATTCAAATCATTTTTGGAAGAAGCCTCTCGTATCAAACGCACCAAATCCTGCGAAGAAATTTCCGTTTCCTCACTCTGCACCAATCCGGATAAGAACATGACGCCCAAAATGGCTAAGTATAGAATATAAAATCTTTTCATTTGTGATGAATACCCCTTCCTATTGACTTTTTCTTAACCAATAGCATGATAGTGTCGGAAAACCCTCCCGGTGTCATTGCGAGGAGCGTAGCGACGAAGC
>CAYHTV010000084.1:0-8536 GCA_964359575.1 uncultured Planctomycetales bacterium | reverse complement strand
AGGAGTTTTTAGCAGCTAGGAAAGTTTTATACTTTCCTATGCTGTAAAAAAATAAAAATTACTGACATGCCGCGCACAAACCAAAAATTTCTAAGCGGTGCTTCTGCGGCCGGAAATGACTCTTTTGTGATAATTGGGCGCTTAAATTTTCAATATTTTCGTCAAAGACTTCAAAGTTTTCACCGCATTTGGTGCAAATAAAATGGGCGTGGTACTCGCGTCCCAATTTGCGCTCGTACCGTCGGACACCATCGTCAAAATCCACCATCTCCCCCAGTCCGCTCGCGACAATCAATTTGAGCGTGCGGTAAACGGTTGTGTAGCCGATTTCGGTGTGCCGGCGCTTGACAAGATTTAACAGATCTTCGGCGCTCACATGACGCTTGGTATTGAGGAATGTCGTAAGGATGATCTCGCGCTTTTGGGAACGTTTAAGGCCTAATCCACTGACATGCTGCTCAAAAATTTCGAGTTCTTTTTCCATAAATGAATTTTTAAATACGTCTTCTTAAAACTTATTTGCCAAATAGTAACATTGGCAATTTTAGTTGTCAATAAATTTTTTAAAATAAGTCAATGGAGAACGTATTTAACGAGCTAAATAAAATATTCGGCATCGAGCACAACGGATTTAACAAGGAGACTAACGATCTTCTCTACGGCAAAATCGGGGACCTCATTTTCCATAAGGGCTAAATCGATTTTTCCATCGGCAAAACGGATTTCACCGACATTCACAACAAGGGTTTTATTCGGACGGTTAAGGGCTTTAAGCATCTCCAATTCATAATCATCAATATCCGTCACGCTGGTAATAAGAATGAGGCCAGAGTCGGTAAACAGGTGCGCCATTTCGCCTAACTGCTGGATATGCTCAAACTTCCCCAAGGTGCGATCCGTGGACTGCGGACGCGTAATCAATTTATTGGAAATGCCTAAAAAATAGGTAAATTTTCCTAAGGCAAAAAGCTTTTCCTCAAGGGCCTTGGCAATGCGCTGCTTTCCGGTGTCTATTTGACCGGTAATAATAATCAGGGCCGATTTATGCTCGTATTTTTGCGCCCGTTTTTCAGGTGTAATACCGCTTCTTATCCATTCAAAATTGCGTTTCTTGATATGCTGACTGAGCGAAGATTGCTCATCAAAAATCGGAGCTAAGATAATCCCACCGCCGGCAATTTCATAATTGTCAACAATAACAAACCGTCCGGTTTCAGCAATCGCTGCCACCGCATCGAATGCCACGGGCTTCATCGCCTCAAGAATACATTCAGCGACTTCATGACGGTCAACATGGGGCTTGGCGATTGACGAGAGTTCGGCAGCATTCATGACACTCGCAATTTCCGATAAAATCACTGGTACATGCTGGGTGGCAATTTTCAGCTTATACGTCTTTTCTTTCACCAATGGCTGCCGGCCCATCCAAAAAATATTAGCCCGAAATTTTGTGCTTGTATGCGGCAGCGGTTCTGCACCTGCAGCGCGGCACATGATTTCACCAGGGCGAATATAAACTTGCGTATCTAAACAAAATCCTATGCTCTGCCCGGCAAAGGTTTCTTTCGGCTGCTGCGCATTGAAAACTTCGATGCTGGAAATCCGCGAGCGCTTATTGGAAGGAAGAAAAACAACTTCTTCGCCAGCCTTAATCGATCCGGACTCAATGCGGCCGGCAAAAATCCGCCGATCATCACCTTGCGCGGTAAATTTGTAAATATCTTGAATCGGCATGCGAAAGGCCTGTTCATGCTTTGGGGCGGCCTTTTTAAATCCATCGAGCGCTTCGAGAATCACGGTACCCTTATACCACGGCATATTTTCTGACAACGCAATCATATTATCACCCTTGCGTGCGGCAATCGGGATAAAATACGCAGGCTCTAAATTAATTTCCTTTAAAAATTTTAAATAATCCGTTTTGATCTGGTTAAAAACATCCTGGCTGTATTTGACCAAATCCATTTTATTCACGCAGACGGCCACATTCTTGATTCCCAAAAAAGAAAGCATGTATCCGTGACGCCGGGAATTCTCCTTTATTCCCTCATTGGCATCAATAACGAGTAAGGCTGCTTCAGCGCGGGCCGCCCCACTGATCATATTTTTTAAAAACTCAATGTGGCCGGGAGCGTCAATGATAATGTAATCGCGTTTGGCGGATTTAAAAAAAGCGCGCGCGGTGTCAATCGTGATTCCCTGTGCCTGCTCATCTTTTAAGGCATCCAACAAAAAGGCATATTCAAACGGCTTGGCGTTTCGGACGCAATTGGCCTTCACCGCCTCAAGTTTTCCTTGCGGCAAAGCCCCCGTGTCAGCCAACAACCGGCCGATAAGGGTACTCTTGCCATGGTCGACATGGCCGACAATAACGACGTTCATTTGCGCTCTCATAAGCTTTCAGTTATAAGTCGTCAGCCTTCAGCGAAAAATATTGACTGATAGCTGAGGGCTGATAGCTCTCCTACATATACCCTTCTTTTCTCAATGTCTCCAGCCCCCCGCCGTCTTCCGTATCCTGGGCGCGGCCGGAGCGTTCGGCAATATTCTTAAATTTTCCGGATCGCAATTCTTCCACAATGTCATGCACGGTTTTTGCGGTTGAGTCAACGGGGAATGTGCATGGATAGCAGCCTAACGACCGGTAGCGCTTCCCTTCTCCTTGATCAAAATACAATTTGGTGATGGGAATATTCTCACGTTCAATATATTCCCAAATATTTAATTCGGTCCAATCCAAAAGTGGATGAATACGCAGATGGGTGCCGGGCGCAAAATCCGTTTTAAACTGATTCCACAATTCCGGCGGTTGATCCCCGACGTCCCAATCGCTGTTACGATCACGCGGCGAAAAATACCGCTCCTTCGAACGGCTCCCCTCTTCATCGGCCCGGGCGCCAACAATCACGCCTGTGTACGGCTCGGTGTTTGTGTCCAATTCATATTGGCCGGTAGAATGATTCAAACGATACCGCGGCCAAGCGCCGGACAACGTATTTTTTAATGCATCGGTCTTTAACACCTTGCAGCAAGCGATGCGATCCAGCGCTCCATCGGGGTAGGTTTTTTTCGCGTCCAAGGCGGCTTTATTTTGGCCCACAATCATATTGAGCTTAAATTTCAAGGCCAATTCATCTCGGTATTTGATCATTTCCGAAATTTTATAACTCGTATCAATGTGCACCAAGGGAAATGGAACATGGCCCAAAAAGGCTTTTCGCGCCAACCACAGTAAAACCGTGCTGTCTTTGCCAATAGACCAAAGCATCACAAGGCTTTTAAATTCGCGGTAGGCCTCGCGGAAGATATAGACGCTTTGGGATTCGAGGGAATCTAGTCTGTCTAGAGATTTGTCCATAATTTGTCCCATGTCACAAGACACATCAGGCTGGGTCACATGAGACGACTTGTGACATCTTTCTTGTGACTATTTATTTTTCTTCCATTTCGGATTATTATGCAACCCGCATTCCTTTTGCTCCGGCTGTTCCCACCACCATCGTCCGGCGCGGATATCTTCTCCAGGTTTCACCGCCCGCGTACACGATGAGCAGCCAATGCTGATAAATCCCTTAGCATGCAGCGGATTCACATCCACATTATTTTCTTTAATATATCCATGAACCTGCTCCAGCGTCCAGTCCGCCAAAGGGTTAATTTTAATTTTCTGGTTGGCCGCATCCCATTCAAAAATTTCCAAACCGGTCCGTGTCACCGATTGCTCCCGGCGCAAACCGGTCATCCAGGCATCGACATTAGCTAAAGCACGCCTTAACGGTTCCACCTTCCGGACGCCGCAGCATAATTTTCTATTCTCGACACTCTCATAAAAAAGATTTATTCCTTTCGTCCTGACCATTTCTTCAACTGCTTTTGTATCCGGATAATAAATTTTAAACGGCATGGGATAACGCCTTTGGGTCTTGGCAATAAGCGCGTATGTTTCCAGAAAAAGCCGCCCCGTATCCAGTGTAAAAATTTCCAGGTGCGGTGCCACCTTAAAGATGATATCGGTGATCACCTGATCTTCTTCGCCCAAACTTGAGGCAAAATTGACCCGCCTGCCGAATTCATCACAAGTCAACTTAATGATTTCGCTGGCTGTAAACTTTTTAGATCTTTGATTAAGTTGATTTATTTTATTTTCAAATTCATTCATCTTGCACCCTTAAATTTCATACATAATGGATTTATCCTTACTGCGCTTACGATTGCAAATAGATTCAAAATTAATCTCATTCATGATTTTCTTTAACCCCTGATCGATTTCTTCCCAAATCCCATCCATCACATGTTTGTCTTTATTTTTGATGCTATGCGGTAAAATCGAAAAATCACCGAGATCTTGCATTAGTTTACCAAAATTAATTTCGGGCGGGGCTTTGGCTAAGACATAACCGCCCATTTTTCCTCGAACGCTGTCAATATAGCCTAAATTTTTTAATTGAATCAAAATGTGAATCAAAAATTTTATGGGTATTTTCTGGCGTTTTGCAATTTCACTCAGTTGTAAGGGTTTGATGTTGGGCCAGTGAAATGACAATTCCAAAAGGGCCCGGCACGCATAATCTGTTTTTATAGTAACTTTCATGTGTTTTCCTTTTCGTAAACTTTACAGCCACATTATATAGCATAAGTTACAGTCTGTTTTTGAATAATAATTTCCCAATCTAAGCTATTGATTCGCTTGACTTCTAAAACGCTGTGGCCTTCTGCTGCTAAGATTCGAGAAGCTTTTTCTTCCTGATCAACAATCACTCTTAAAATCTGTTGGCCTTGAATCTGCGATAAAGCTGTTCTGACTTCGGGGATCACAGAAGTCATAGCAGTTTCCCGTAAGTCAATTTCCTTGTAAACCGCAAACTCCTCAATGAAACGACCTTCCAGGTAGGCTTTTGTTTTTGCATATTTAGGATTATTAAAAAATTTTTCTGCCGGCCCGTGCTCAATCAAATCACCCAAATAAAGAAAAATAACGTAATCCGCTAACCGTTTCGCCTGCCGCAAAATGTGGGTCACTAAAACAATTGTATATTGATTTTTGAGCGCTAAAAATCGCTGCTCAATCTGCTCCGCGGACAGCGGATCCAAAGCTGAAGTTGGCTCATCCCCCAAAATGATCTCTGGTTCCACCGCCAATCCACGGGCCAAACAAAGCCGCTGCTGCTGGCCGATCGACAAGCGCGAGGCCGAGGCATGCAAGCGATTCCTTACTTCGCTCCATAAATTAGCTTGCTTCAAATAGCGTTCAACAGCTTGATCCAATCTCGCCTTATCCTTTTCGCCATGAATCCGCAGGCCGTACACCACATTATCATAAATTGACATCGGCAAAACCTGCGGCCTCTGCGACAAAAGCCCCATCCTTTTTCTTAAATGCGTGATTTCGACTTTCGCGCCATAAATATTTTCTCCATCCACCAAAACTTCTCCGACCACCCGCACATTCTCTTGCAATTCCAAAAGCCGATTAAGCGATTTTAAAAGCGTTGTTTTTCCGCAGCCGGATGGCCCAATAATCGCCGTAATTTTTTTGTCCGGGATATCAATGGAAATATTCTTCAAAGTATGAAGCGTGCCGTAATAGACATTGAGATTGCGAATACCGATGTGTGATTTATTTGTCATCCCTATTTTCCCATTATTTTACGATATGCTTTATAAAATGTCCGGATATTATACGCGATAAAATACTTAATGTTAATACTAAAACTGTTAAAACCAATGCTGAAGCATACCCCCGGGCCTGAACCTCTGGGAAGGGTGTTCCCAACTGAAAAAAAACTGACAACGGCAACGTTGCCACGGGCTTAAACAAAGAGTGCGGCAAAGAATCCGTAAACCCGGTCGTAAATAAAACTGCGGCGGCATCGCTGATACCGCGTCCAAAGGCCATCAAAACGGCGGTTAAAATTCCCGGTAGCGCCTGATGAAAAATAACTTTACTTGCGGTTTCCCAGCGTGTCGAACCGAGTGAAAGGGATGCTTCCTGCAACTCGAACGGAATCATTTTCAATACTTCATCCATACTCCGGGTCATAATCGGCAAAACCAGCAAAGCGATGGCCAAAATCCCGGCCAACAGTGATGCCTGAAGTCCCAATAGCACCATAATTGTAAACCCAAAAGCGCCGTAAACCACCGATGGGACCCCCCACAAAACATCCAAGCAAAAACGGATAGTGAATGCGAATTTTGATTTCTTTTTTAAATACAAATTTAGATAAAGAGCGATGGGGATGCCTAAAATCATCGCCAAAATCGTCGCGCCCAGACCGAGGATCAGCGATCCTAAAATGGCATTTAAAATGCCGCCTCCTTTCCCAATATAATAACCGCCTTGCGGCGTTTGCGTAAGCATCTGCCAACTTAAGGCCGGAAAACCTTTAATAAATATCGTTACTAACAGAAAAAATAAACTCCCTAAAATGACCGTCGTTGCTGCGATCATCAAAAATTTAAAGATATTTTCCTCTATTTTTCGTTTATCCATTTAAACTTCCCTTTGTTCCAAATACAAAAGTATACCCCATCCCAACATATTAAATAACACCGTAATCAGAAGCAGAACAAACGCCGCCAGCAGCACCGCAGAATCATAGAGCGGCACGGACATCATTTCTCCATACGTATTTGCAATGAGCGCCGGCAAAGGATACGCCGTATCAAAAATAGATTTTGGAAAACTCTGCATCGCGCAGCCGGCTACCATCAAAACCGCCATCGTCTCGCCGATCGCTCGCGATAATCCCAAGATGATTGCCGCCACAATACCCGGGCTTGCTTTTTTAAGCACAACCAGTTTGGTGGTTTGCCATTTTGTAGCTCCCACGGCTAACGAGGCCTCACGTATCCCCAAAGAAATTGTACTCATAATCTCTTCAATAATTGAGATGATCAACGGCGAAATCATAACCGTCAAAACAATTCCCGCTGTTATCACGCTGAATCCCGTGTAATTATCCGATTGAAACGGAAAAAACGGCAACCGCTCACTCAAAAATGGCATTAAATAATCCCTCACCAGCGGAACGATCGCGATCATCCCCCACACACCGTACACGACCGGCGAGATTCCTGCCAATAAATCAATGACAGGCTTAATAATGTTCCGAACTTTACGAGAGCAATATTCCGATAAAAATGTAGCCGTTAAAATACTTAATGGGACAGCCATTAAAATTGCAATAGCAGTCACCCATAATGTTCCGGCTATAAAATTGGCCAGCCCAAATTCTCCTTGGGTGGGATGCCAAACCGGTGAGAATAGCAGTTCCCACAGACTACTTTCACTTAATATCGGCTTCGCTCTTTGGTATAAACCAAAAGTAATAAAAAAGATAAGGCTCAAAACAACCAGAGAAAGCAGCAGCATCAGGCGCCGGGCGATCGTATCTTTTAGATGTCGAATGTTCATCTTAAATTATCCAGGCTCATTTCCTTATCCTGAATCGATATAGGAAGACTTGCGCCGACTTCATTCACAATTTGAGTCCCTTCTTCTGATAAGACAAAATGGATAAATTCCTGAGCCAACGCGCTTGCATTATTTTTAATATAAAAATAATTTCTCCGGGTGGCTGGGTAACGTCCCTTTTCAATGGCTGTAATCGCCTGCTCTTTATTGGCATAAACTTCATCAGGTTCAATTTTGCCATTTTCGTTCGAATCGATGGGGATCAATCTTGCTCCGGGCACTAAAGGCCCCTCTTTGGTAAAAACAAAACTGAAATTATTGTAACCGATACCACTGGGATCGCGCTTGGCCGTCTCAAGCACCCCCGGATCTCCATAAACACCCACGCCTCTTAAATCCTCCTGTTTTTTCCCTAAATAAGCGGCCCAGCCTGCGGCAGCACCGGAAGAGTCGGAACGCGTATAAACATGAATGGGTTTGGATTTCGCGGTAGGAATAATTTGATTCCAATTTGTGATGCTTCCCGTGACATAAATGTCCATGAGTTGCTGGCGCGTTATACCCTGCTTTAGTAAATCTGCCAGATAAAAATTTTTTTCGCTAATCACGGGGAAAACGGCATCTTTTAAAATGTAAACAGCCTTAATGCCTCTTTGTAATTCTGCTGGATCAGGATCGCGCGAGACCATGCCAATATCAACCAATCCGGCGATAGCATCCACCGCCCCTTTACCGGCACCGCCAGCTGAAATATCGATTTTCACCTTGGGATGAATCTGTTGAAATCGCTCTGCCCAGGCGACCACCGTTGGATAAATCGCCCACGCGCCCGAGAGTGTTAATGAACCGCCTAATTCTTCCGCTTGCCCTTTTGCTAAGGTAACCTGAAAAAATAGGAGTATACTGATCAAAGTTAAGAATGCTTTACGCATTTTTGCCTCCCACAAATATTACTAAACTGATAATAATAGTATTGTTTATAAAATCACTTTTGTCAAGAAAATTTTTAAGGACTTACCCGAGTTTGTGGCAAAGTAGTAGCAGCCTTTCTTTCTTTTTGCTACTTTTTATGGGCCTTTGTACAACTAAAGAAAAAAATTTGGATTTATCATTGAGGAG
>CAYHTV010000083.1:0-8592 GCA_964359575.1 uncultured Planctomycetales bacterium | reverse complement strand
GACAAAGGCCAATATTGACTACCTCAATTTTTTTGGTTCTACAAAGGTCAATAATCTGCGTCTTTTTATTTTATGTTTACGAAAATTTTAATAGCTAACCGCGGTGAAATTGCGGTACGGGTGATTCGCGCCTGCAAAGAGATGAATATCCGCACGGTGGCAGTGTATTCCAACGTGGATCGCGAATCGCTGCATGTGCAGTTGGCCGATGAGGCGGTGTGCATTGGCCCTGCGGCGAGTGCGGAAAGTTATTTGAATATTCCAGCCATTATTTCAGCGGCGGAAATTGCCAATGTGGATGCCATTCATCCCGGTTACGGTTTTCTGTCTGAGAATGCGCATTTTGCGGAAATTTGTGAATCGTGCAATATTACGTTTATTGGCCCATCCCCGGAGTCGATCCGCGCGATGGGTGATAAAGTTGTGGCAAAAGAAACAGTGCGCAAGATCGGTATGCCCTTAACACCCGGTGGTAAAGGGGTCATTAAAGCGAAAGAAGAAGCGTTAGACGTTGCCAAAAAATTGCGATATCCGGTGATTATTAAAGCGGCGGCGGGCGGCGGCGGCAAGGGTATGCGCGTGTGCCACAATGATGTCACGCTGGTGAGCTCATTTGCCATGGCGCAAAAGGAGGCGGAGGCGAATTTCGGCAAAGCGGATGTCTATATTGAAAAGTATATATTTGATCCGCGGCATGTGGAATTTCAAATTTTAGCGGACAAACACGGGCATGTGATTCATCTAGGAGAGCGCGATTGCAGTATTCAAAGACGGCATCAAAAGCTTTTGGAAGAAGCCCCTTCGCCGGCCTTGGATAGCAAGCTGCGTAAAAAGATGGGTGAGATAGCGGTCAAGGCGGCCAAGGCCGTAAATTACCATGGCGTGGGAACAATTGAATTTCTGCTGGATGAAAGCGGGGAGTTTTATTTTATGGAAATGAATACGCGCATTCAAGTGGAACATCCCGTCACTGAAATGGTCACCGGAATTGATTTGATTAAAGAGCAGATCCGCATGGCCGCCGGTGAGAAACTCAAGATTCGTCAAGAGGATGTAAAAATGGAAGGTCATGCTATTGAATGCCGGATCAATGCCGAGGACCCGGAGAATAAATTTATGCCGTCACCGGGGAAGATCGAATTTTTGCACCTGCCCGGCGGCCGGGGCGTGCGCCTCGACACGCATATTTATTCGGGTTATACGATTAGCCCCTATTATGATTCCATGGTGGCAAAACTGATCGTTCACGGTAAAGACCGCAATGATGCCATTAAGATTATGCGAAGGGCATTGGAAGAATTTTATATTTCCCCTATCAAAACCACGATAGGCCTGCATTCGCAGATTTTGGACAACCGTTTGTTTTTAGACGGAAATGTCTCGACGCATTTTTTGGAAAAGATCATGCGGGATGAAGTTGATGTCAGGAAATAATTTTTTATATAAGCAATAAGGTTTGCTATAATTGGGTGATTTCTTGAGCCTGCCTGCGGCAGGCAGGGAGGCAAAGCATATGAATCAAGACCAAGGGATTGATTTTGGAAGTGTCCAGGTCCACAAAAGGGCGATAGCGGATATTGTTTGTTCGGCTATTCGAGATATCGACGGAGTGCGCCTCATTGAAAATGATTTTAAAGACAGCCTCCGGGAATTGCTGGGTTATAAAAATTATTCGGGAATTATCGTTAACGTTGATGAGAGCAATCAAATTTCCATTGAATTAAAAATTGTGGTTCGCTACGGTCTTAATGTGCCGGAAATCGCGCGGGAAGTTCAAGACATTGTCCGTTTAGCGGCTGAAAAGACCATCGATATCAATTTAAAAGACATTACCGTCAATATCCAGGGAGTAGAGAGGGAGGGATTATGAAACTGTTGACCCATTTGGCTGTCTTGTTTTATGTGACGATTATTTTATTTTTGGGATGTTTTTTATTGCTCTTCGCTTTTAATGCTATTGATTTTCCTTATTTAGTAAAAATTTTGAAGGTTAGCTATACGGATCATAATTTACGGATTATCTTAGGGATCCTTGGGGTGGTTATTTTGGTCAAGAATTTTATTTATGCGCAAGCGATTTCTGATCGTAAACAGCGGGAAAAGACGATTGCTTTTGATAATCCTTCTGGGCGGGTCACCGTGTCTTTGATGGCGATGGAGGACTTAGTGCGGCGGGTGACTTTACGTTCGCCGGAGGTGAAGGATATTAAAACAAATATTATCGCGACCAAAAGAGGGCTGGATGTCTCTGCCCGCCTGACTCTTCAATCCGATGTCAACATCCCAGATATTACTTCTAATTTGCAGGAAACTATCAAGCGGAAAATTCAAGACACGATTGGGCTGGAAGAACCCGTTAATGTTCGTATCCATGTCATGAAGATCGCCGTAGATGATCTTAAAGCAAAAATATCAGAAAAGAAGACTGCTGAGCGCAGCATGCCGTTTCAAGGCTATCGGGCTTAAAGGAAAAGAGTGTGAAAAAAATTGCTATCTTGACAGGCGGGGCTGATTGCCCCGGGTTAAATTCGGTTATCCGCGCGGTGGTTCGCAAGGGCATGATCGAAGGTTATGTCGTGACCGGGATCAAGAACGGATGGTTAGGCCTGGTGGAGAATGACATGCGGATTTTGGATGTGCGTTTGACATCGGGGATATTGGACCGCGGGGGCACCATTTTAGGAACCAGCCGCATTAATCCGCTTGAAAATCCTGAGCAAATCAAACAGATTACCGAAAATTACAAACGAAGCGGCATCGATGCCTTAATCGCGGTGGGTGGGGAAGAGACTTTAAAGATTGCCCTCACGCTGCATGAAGAAGGCCGTATCCGCGTTGTGGGTGTTCCTAAGTCTATTGATAATGCTTTATCCGGGACGGATTATGCGTTTGGATTTGACACGGCCGTAAACATTGCTACTGAATGTATTGATCGTTTGCATACAACCGCCGAGAGCCATCATCGAATTATGGTCGTTGAAGTTATGGGTCGTTATACAGGATGGATTGCGTTGGAGGCCGGAATTGCCGGTGGGGCCGACATTATTTTGGTCCCTGAGTTCATAACGGATATTAAAGAAGTATGCGATTCCCTTAAGCGCCGGCATCAGCGGGGAAAGTCGTTTAGTATTATTATCGTTTCAGAAGGCGCTAAGGTCACCGGTTATATTGATAAGCATTCTGACGTCGAACGCCGGCGGTTTGGCAGTGTCAGCGAAATTGTTGCTAAAGCCATCGAGGAATATACCGGCTATGAGACCCGAGTGAGCGTTTTGGGGCATATTCAGCGCGGCGGCACGCCTACGGCGTATGACCGGATTATCGGCACCCAATTCGGGGTCAAGGCTGTTGAGCTGGTGAAAGAAGGTAAGTTCGGCAAAATGGTCAGCTTGCGCGATAACAAACTCCATTATGTTGACATTGAAGAAGCGGTAAAGAAACGTAAAGCCATCGATCTGGATCTCTACGAAATGGCCAAAGTATTTTTTGCTTAAAAACCAGCCTGTCGGATGGATTCTGAAATCGAGAGGATTGTGCGGATGGACAACCGACATTTATATGATCATCTTAATAAGATTGTAGTCACTGTTTTAATCTTGGGGTTCAATGGCAATAGCTACAGTGCGATTCCCAATCCTCAATTTTTAAAGGATCCCCAAGCGCCTCTTCCCAAAGAAACTTCCTCTTTTGTCGTGGGTGAATGCATTGTTAAATTTGAGGATAATGCGGATCAGCCAGTATTCGCTGATTCTATAAAAATACAATCGATTAAACCGTTATTCCCGATGGGAGATTCTCCGGAAGGGAGTACACGCCTGGATCAACGATTAAAAAATTTTAAAATTTTTGTCCAACAAATCAAGGAGAGATTTAAATCTCGTGCCCAGAGGGCCCCTCGATCGATATCCCTGCCTAATTTAGCAGCTATTTATATTGTTACTTTTTCTGCTGATGCTGACCAGACAGTGAACGTGTGCCGGGATTTAGAAAACGATAAAAATGTTGAATATTCCCATCCCAATTATTTGATAAAGATAAATCAGACCCAAAATGTCACTGCAAAGCCCCTTTTGTTGAATTATCCCAATGACCCATACTTTTACAGTTCAGGATCATGGAATCAGCCTTATCATGACCTGTGGAACCTTAAGAAAATTAATAATGAGTTGGCCTGGCAAAAAACTAAGGGATTAGGGACAATCGTAGCCGTTATAGATACAGGTGTTGATTATAATCACAAGGATATTCAGAAAAATATTTGGATAAACTCTAGAGAAATTCCAAATAATGGGATTGATGATGATCAAAATGGTTTTGTAGATGATGTTAGAGGATGGGAGTTTTTTTATGGTACTAATGACCCGTTGGATCGTTATGGCCATGGAACGCATGTGGCTGGAACAATAGCTTCTGTAGGAAATAATTCTATTGGGATTATTGGAGTTGCGCCAGAAGCTCAAATTATGACAATTAAGGCTTTCGACGATTCTGGAAATAGTACTACAGACCTCCTCACTAATGCCATAAAATATGCCGTCGATAATGGCGCGGATGTTTTGAATAACAGTTGGGCATGTTTTGCCGTTTGTCCTAACGTGGCGACATTTACGAATATCATTCAATACGCTTATGGACTGGGTGCGGTGATCGTATTTGCAGCAGGAAATACAGATAGCGATGTGATCACTCGTTCCCCTCAAAATTTACCCGAAACTATTGTTGTGGCGGCTTCTGATGAACTAGATCAAAAAGCCCACTTTTCAAACTATGGGACAAAAATTGATGTTAGCGCTCCGGGCAATGGTTCAGCTTCTCTAATGGAAGAAAATATTTTATCCCTTAAATCCGCACAGATTAATCCTAGCATGAGCGGCAGCAATAACCAATTTGTGGTGGGAACAGAATATCTCCGTTCCAATGGGACATCGATGTCTGCTCCGCATGTTTCTGGTTTAGCCGCGCTCTTGCTTGCCCAAAATCCCTCTTTAACTATTGAAAATGTTCGGCAGATCATAAGATCTTCCTCAGACGATATTGATGCTCCTGGATTTGATGTAGAGACAGGGCATGGGCGAATCAATGTTTTTTCTGCGATTAATTATTCGAAAACACCACTGGATGTTTTTATTAACACCCCGCGGCCAGCGGCACTGTTTAATAGCAATGCTCCGATTACTATTCTTGGCACAGCCGCAGGACCAAATTTTAAACAATATATTTTGAGTTATGGAGATGGTCTTAATCCTTCCCAGTGGACACAAATTAACATTTCTTCCAACCCCGTTGTTAATGGACTCTTAGGTGTTTGGAATATTGCTCAATTAAAAACAAACTACTACACGCTCAAACTGGAAGCCCAAGACAATTCTGGTGCAGTTTATGATACCTATGTCACTGTAATTTTGGAAGAAAGCGTAACACCTTTTTTAACTTCTCCAATAGATGAATGGTATTTTGATATCTCGGGTTATAACATTGTATGGGAGATGGGGACTACTAATTCTGACATCTATTACTGTCAGCTTAATCCTAGCACTTTGCAATGTAGCAACCCCATCCAAATCACAACGAATCCCGCAGAACAAGCAAAGCCAGCTATTTCAGGTAACACCATTGTGTGGCAAGATGAGCGCCAGGGGCGTGATCAATGGGATATTTGGTTTTGTAAATTTAATAGCCAAACCAATACTTGTCCAGAGGTCAAAGTTACTTCTCATATTCAAGCGCAAACAGATCCTGATATTGATGGAAATACCATTGTCTGGCAGGACCAGAGATTTTGCAGTGGGTATTACTGTGGCACTTATTCACCTTATGAATGGGTTATCTTTAGCTGTACTATTAATTCTTTGGGATTTTGTGGCAACGAACAGCAGATAACACCATTTAAAACTAGAGAATCACAAGCGCGTCCAAAGATTTCTGGATTAAAGATAGTATGGGAGGACAGCCGAAGCTATCCCGTCAATTCAATACGCATGTATGATCTTGCAACCTCACAGGAAACGGTTCTTGATGCTGGTACTTATTTATGGAGACCATACATTGAAGGTAATTATGTGGTATGGGTAGAAGAAAATCTTTTGTTATCGCCACAAGAGCGAAATTTGAGAATTATTTTTTACGATCTTTTAATCCAGCAAAAACAGGCCATTACAAATTTTCACCATGGATATCAAGAATGGATATCCCCTAAGGTAAGCAATAAAGGAAAAATCGTATGGGAAGATTACCGAATAGATAACGCGAGTGTTCCCTACAACGATATTTATCTTTATGATATAACTTCACAAAAAGAACAGGCCATTGCTCCTTACCCTGATGCAGTGGGAAATTTTCCAGCAATTTCTGGCGATCTTATTATTTGGGCAGATAGCCGTAACACCGCGACTAACGGTTGGGACCTATTTTTGTACAATAGTAAATAATTTAACCATGAAAAATGCTATAGAGAAAATTTTTCAAGAATCCATCAAAGTCAAAGAATCGACCCTGAAAGCGAATATCAACGAGATCATCCGGGCCGTTGAGACGATCACCCAGACTCTCAAAAATGGTGGAAAAATTTTATTATTCGGTAACGGCGGATCGGCCGCGGACAGCCAGCACATCGCGGCGGAATTTATCGGCCGGTTCCAGAAAGAACGGCGGTCGCTGCCGGCTATTGCGCTCACTACTGACACGTCCATCCTGACAGCCTTAGGCAATGATTATAGTTTTGAATGTATTTTTTCCCGCCAAATCGAGGGCCTTGGCCGTCCAGGAGACCTGGCGATTGGGATTTCAACCAGCGGACGCTCTAAAAATGTCATCGCCGGCCTTAAGCAAGCTAAAGAGCTGGGATTAAAAACTTTATCGCTGACGGGCTGCGGAGGCAATGAAGTAGCCCAAGTGAGTGATATTAAATTGATCGTGCCCTCGGATGTGACCGCGCGTATTCAGGAGTCGCATATATGCCTGGCGCACGCGATGTGCGAATTGGTTGAACAAAATTTTATGGGCCCATAAATTTTGACTTGGAATCCCCGGTGGATACGAAAAAGAAAATCGTCACAGTGGTCGCGCTTAAAAAAATGCTTGCCCGTCATCGCAAAGCCGGTAGGCAAATCGCCTTTACCAACGGCTGTTTTGATATTTTACACGCCGGACACGTCAATTATTTGGAAGCGGCGAAAAAAATCAATCGCGTTCTCATCGTTGGCCTCAACAGCGACAAGTCTGTCCGTAGCATTAAAGGCATACAGCGCCCGATCATCGTCGAAGGCTACCGCGCCCGGCTTTTGGCTGCTTTAGCGTGTGTCGATTATGTGACAATTTTTGATGAGGACACGCCGTACGAGATGATTAAGGCATTAAAACCGGATATTTTGATCAAGGGAGCGGATTGGAAAGCTGAAGAGGTTGTGGGTTATGATATTGTGAAAAAAAATGGCGGGAAATTGGAACTGGCCCAATATATTCCCGATCTTTCCACCACGAAAATTATCGAATCGATCCTTGAAAAGTGCAAAAAATAGCGGTCACAAAACTGCAGCGCGTCATTGATGCGAATTTTAATCGCGCCAAAGAGGGTTTGCGCGTGTGCGAGGATATCTGCCGGTTTATTTATGATGATAGGAAATTGACTCGACGATACAAAAATATTCGGCATAAACTTACCCAAGCCATGACGGCGCTACCGATCACCGAGATTATTCAAGCGCGCGATATCAGCGCCGATATCGGTAAAAAAACATTACCGGCTGAGCGCAAACGTCATACAGTCGCGGATATTTTTTATGCCAATTCGCAGCGGGTTAAAGAATCGCTGCGAGTTTTAGAAGAATTTACGAAATTGTTGAATTCCAAGTCCGCTTTGGAATTAAAAAAATTGCGCTATGCCGTATATACAGCCGAAAAGGAAATTGTTGCGAAACGCTAAATTGTATTTGGTTTTGGATCGGGAAGTGAGCCCGTACGAGAGACTCTTTGAAATTTTGCGGCAATCCGTGCCTGCGGGGGTTGATATCGTCCAACTGCGTGATAAAGGGGGATGTGCCAAAGATATTTTGAAATTTTCTAAGGAAGCCATGCGATTTTTGCGAGGGCGTGTCCCTTATATCATTAATGATCGTGTGGACTTAGCGCTGATCGCCAAGGCCGATGGCGTGCATCTCGGGCAAGAGGATATCTCTATTGGCGCAGCCCGAAAAATATTAGGCCCGCAGGTCATCATTGGCAGCTCTTGTCAGGCACTCACCCACGCCCGCAAGGCGCAGCGGGAGGGCGCAGATTATATCGGATTTGGCTCGGTGTTTAAAACACTTACTAAACCCGGCCGTAAACCTTTGAATTTACAATTGCTGAAGCACGTTATGCGGGAAATAAAAATTCCGATTTTTGCTATCGGAGGTATTAATATGAAGAATTTGCCGCGACTGCAGTTTCTGGGGATAAATAAGGCGGCAGTGTGCCGGGATATTTGTCTAGCAAGGAATGTCCATCAAGCCACACAGCGGTTAAAAAGTATGTTGGGCAGTGAAAATGACAATTTTTTGACAGCATAGGAAAGTATAAAACTTTCCTAGTACATTGTAACATTAATTTCTGATG
>CAYHTV010000082.1:0-8866 GCA_964359575.1 uncultured Planctomycetales bacterium | reverse complement strand
ACTGGATTCCCGCCTTCGCGGGAATGACAAAATGCTAATTAAGACAGCATTGATTAAATATAACATTCCATAGTATAATTTTCAATTAACCTGAGGCGTGAAGCGGCGGCCTAAATTTTTTAATTGTCGGACAGTCTCGCGAGGGTTTACCGATCCAAAAAAATAACTCGCCGTTGCTAAAATATTCACCCCTGCCTTAACCGCTTGCGCTGCGGTTTCGCTATTAATGCCGCCGTCTATGGCAATGTCTCCAGCAAATTTCTTGCGTAATTCACGAATCTTGGGAAGCACCTCGGGCATAAATTTCTGGCGGGCATATCCGGGATTCACCGACATAATCAGCACGCCATCAATGTCTTTTAAAATTCCATCCAGGCACAAAGGCGTCGCGGGATTCACCACAATAAAAACTTTTTTGCCGCGATCTTTAATTTTTTTGATATCCGTTTTAATTTTTGTAACAGCAATCTCCCGCGTCACCCATGGCGAGAAATCATCTGCCCGTCGCGGCTTGGACTCTCGATTGTAACATTCCGCCTGAATTGAAATAATATCTGCCCCACTCACCAAAAAATTTTCGATATACTGTGTTGGATTGTCAATCATTAAATGGGCATCAATGGGAAGTTTGGTAAGCGGCCGGATGGCCTCGACAATCGGCAGGCCGATGGAAATATTAGGCACAAAATGGCCATCCATAACATCAACGTGGATCATATCCACGCCGGCGTCTTCGCACTTTTTAATTTCCTGTCCAAGTTTTGTAAAATCTGCGCAAAGGATACTGGCGCTGATTTGGATGGGTCTGGACATAATTCAACTCAAAACTTAAAAGTCAAAAGTTAAAACTAGTACTGTGTAAAATTAGTTCTTAAATTCCTCCCCCTTGATGGGGGAGGTTAGGTGGGGGTAAACATCGTCGAGAATCACCCTCCCCTAACCCCTCCCATCCAGGGAGGGGAACGATTATTTAAATTAGAAATTAATTTTACACAGTCCTACAACACTTCTACCTTTTGAATTTTGCCTTTTAACTTATTTCATGCGCGGGGTGGGACTTGAACCCACACGGGTTGCCCCACACGCCCCTCAAACGTGCGCGTATACCAATTCCGCCACCCGCGCAAAACGCTTATGAGTTTTCAATTGCTGCCGCGATAAACTGCCGGAATAGAGGATGGGCCCGATCCGGTTTTGACTTAAATTCTGGATGGAATTGACAAGCCACAAACCAAGGATGACCTTTTAACTCAATGATCTCAACCAAATGATTTTCTAGATTAATTCCAGAGAAAATCATTCCGTTTTTTTCAAATAATTTCTTATACTTATTATTAAACTCATACCGGTGACGATGACGTTCCATAATATTTTCTTTTTTATATCCCTTAGCGCTCAGAGAATTTTTCAAAAGATGGCACGCATAAGCCCCCAGCCGCATGCTGGCCCCCATATCCTTAACATTCTTCTGCTCTTCCAGGAGGCCAATAACCGGGTGCTTAGTATTCGAGTCAAATTCCGTTGAATTAGCGCCTTTGAGGCCGCACACATTGCGGGCAAATTCAATGCTGGCGACCTGCATCCCTAAACAAATCCCAAAAAATGGAACATTCTTTTCGCGCACGTATTGCACCGCCCGGATTTTTCCTTCAATCCCGCGCGTCCCGAATCCGCCGGGGATCAAGATACCTTTCGAACCGTTCAAATGCCTCATTAAATCCGTATCTTTCTCCAATTCTTCCGAATCCACCCTATTGATGACAACCTTCACATTGTTGGCAATGCCGCCGTGCACTAACGCCTCATAAATGGATTTATAGGCATCGGGCAGAGAAATATATTTTCCTACGACGGAAATCTTCACTTCGCTCTCAGGATATTTTAAACGCTTAATCACAAAATCCTGCCAATCACGCAGATCATTATCCTGGCTTTTGATGTGCAGTTTTTTCAAAATTAAATCATCCAAGCCTTCTTTCTTAAAGACCAGAGGAACTTCATAAATATGCTTAACATCGCAGGCGTCAATGACGGCTTCTTTATCAACATTGCAAAAGAGCGCGATCTTCTCCCGCTGCTCTTGATCCATCGCTTTTTCGGTACGGCACAATAAAATATCCGGCATAATCCCAATCTCACGCAACCGTCCCACACTATGCTGCGTCGGCTTGGTTTTGTGTTCTCCCGCCGAACGAATATAAGGAAGAAGGGTCACATGGATATTGAGGGCATAACTTTCTCCCAGTTCCCAGCGCATCTGGCGGATCGCCTCCAAAAAGGGCAGGCTTTCAATATCGCCGACGGTACCGCCGATTTCAACGATTGTCACATCCACATCACGGTCGTGCGAGACCTTTTTGATCGATTCCTTGATTTCATCCGTAATATGGGGGATGATTTGCACGGTCTTCCCCAGATAATCCCCTCGGCGCTCTTTCATGATCACGGAATAATAAATTTTTCCGGTCGTGATGTTGCTGTCTTTGCTCACATGCGCGTTGGTAAAACGCTCGTAATGCCCCAAATCCAAATCGGTTTCCGCCCCGTCTTCCGTAACATAGACTTCCCCATGCTGATACGGGTTCATGGTTCCTGGATCCACATTGATGTAGGGATCACATTTGATCAGCGTCGTGCGGATACCGCGCGCTTCCAGAAGCTTCCCGATAGACGCCGCGGCAATACCCTTGCCTAGACTTGAAACAACACCGCCGGTAATGAAAATAAATTTGGACATAAGAAAAAACTCAAAAGTTTTACGTTTTCTTCCCTTCCAACAAATATTTGCTTGTGTTCTCCGGAATCGAGACTGGATATTTCCCGGTGAAACACGCATGACAAAAATCCTTAGAATTCTTCATCACGGAAAGCATCCCTTCTAAACTCAAATATTCCAATGAATCCACATTGATAAAATCCGCGATTTCTTTGACCGATTTATTCGCGGCAATAAGTTCAGCCTTACTGGGGAAATCAATACCGTAAAAACAAGGAGACTTAATCGGTGGACAGCTGATACGCATATGAATTTCCTTCGGGCCAACTTCGCGCAACGCCTCGATACGATTGCGGCTTGTTGTCCCGCGCACGATGGAATCCTCAACAACCACAATTTTTTTTCCCTTGATCACATCTTTGATGGGATTCAGTTTAACCCGAACCCGGAAATCCCTCATAAATTGGGAAGGCTGGATAAACGTGCGGCCGATATAATGATTGCGGATCATGCCAACTTCCAAAGGAAGATGCAATTGCTGAGCGTACCCAATCGCCGCATAATTCCCTGAATCCGGAATCGCCATGACCAAATCCGCGTCATTAATAGGATGCTCTTTGGCCAGCTGCATTCCTAAACGCTTGCGGACTTCATAAACATTATCGCCCAAAATATTGCTGTCCGGGCGGGCAAAATAAATATTTTCAAAAACGCAATACGCGCAATGTTCTTTGGTTTTGCAGGGCATCTGGCAAGATTCAATTTTATTCCCGCGGATGATAATGATTTCACCAGGCTCAATTTCACGAATAAATTTTGCTTTGATCAAATCTAAGGCGCAGCTTTCACTAGCTAAAACATAACTGTCGTCCAATTTCCCCAAGCACAATGGCCGGAAGCCATGAGGATCGCGCGCCCCCACGAGCGCGTCCGCAACAAGAAAAACCAAAGAATAAGCGCCTTGCAGCTGGCATAAGACATTGCTGAACCATTGCTTCAAATCGCCGTTTTTGGTTTTTACCAAAAGATGCACAATGACTTCCGTGTCCATGGACGTCTGAAAGATCGACCCTTCCTCTTCTAATCTTCGATAAAGCGCTTCGGTATTGGTGAGATTTCCGTTATGGGCTACCGCGATAGGGCGATTCTTATGCGTAACCAAAAACGGCTGGATATTTTTAAAATTACTCGATCCCGTCGTAGAATAACGGCAGTGGCCGATCGCGACTTTGCCCTTAAGACCGTCTATCAATTTTTCATCCAGGGCATCAGCCACCAGTCCTGGATTCTTAACAATATGGATATCCCCGTCATAGGAAGCAATGCCTGCCGCCTCTTCCCCGCGATGCTGTAACGCATAAAGCCCTAGAAAGACAATCTTCGCCGCATCCTCATGATTAGAAACGCCAATGATTCCGCACATATTAACACCTCAAAAAAAACTATCAGCTTTCAGTTCTCAGCTATCGGTCAAGTGCTTTTAACTGAAAACCGAAAGCTGAAGGCCGAAAGATCTTATAATATTCCTGCAGCGATTGCACCGTGAAATCTTTGCTTGAGCTTGATTCTATGCCATTGACGGCCGCCCACGCACCTTGCAGCGTGGTGATACAAGGAACGTTGTGAAGAATGGCGGCTGAGCGAATAGCCCGCATATCCGACTGGCTCTTCTTACCCGAAGGCGTATTGATAATTAAATTTATCTCATTTTTTTTGATTAATGTCAACAGGTTGTTTTTCCCCTCGCCGTGTTTATCCACCATTTCCACATTCACGCCGTTGGAGCGCAACACCTTTGCCGTCCCAACGGTAGAAATCAGAGAAAATTTCATATCCACTAATTTCTTGGCGAGAAAAACAATATTGCGCTTATCTTCATCCTTCACGCTGATAAAAATTTTTCCCTGCTGCGGCAGGGCCGAATTGGCGGCGATTTGCGATTTGGCAAAAGCCTCGCCGAAGGTCAAGGCCATGCCCATGACTTCGCCGGTAGATTTCATTTCCGGTCCTAAAACAATATCCACGCCGGAAAAACGCGAAAATGGCAAAACCGATTCCTTAACGGAAACATGTTTCAATTGTTCCATAGAGGGCAGCTTAAACTCGTTGAGCTTTTGACCGACCATAATTTTCGCCGCGATCTTCGCCAACGGAATTCCCGTTGCCTTGCTGACAAAAGGCACCGTGCGCGAAGCCCGCGGATTGACCTCTAAAATATAAACCCTGCTGCCTTTAATAGCAAATTGGATATTCAACAAGCCAACCACATGCAAGGCCAGCGCCATATCGCACGTGTGTTTTTTGATCTGTTCCACAATTCCCTCGCGGATCGTATGCGGCGGCAAAACACACGCTGAATCCCCGGAATGAATCCCCGCGTTCTCAATATGCTCCATAATCCCGGCGACATACGTCGTCTTTCCATCACAAATGGCGTCGACATCCACTTCCATGGCATCTTCAATAAATCTATCAATCAAAATCGGATGACCGCTAGAAACCTCTTTGGCTTCTTCGATAAACGAAAGCAATGATTCCTCATCATAAACAATGCGCATGGCCCGGCCGCCCAAGACATACGATGGGCGGGCCAAAACCGGATAACCAATTTTCGAAGCAACCCTCACTGCCTCTTTAGCCGAGGTGGCTGACCCGTTCTCCGGCTGAGTCAATCCTAATTTATTGACCAATCTTGCGAACCGCTCGCGGTTTTCCGCCAGATCAATTGAGTCCACACTCGTCCCGATGATCAGCGCCCCGGCCTGTTTCAAGCGGCGCGCCAAATTCAAAGGCGTCTGCCCGCCGAATTGCACAATCACACCATCGGGCCGCTCCACATCCATGATATTCATCACATCCTCAAAAGTCAGCGGCTCAAAATACAAACGGTCTGAGGTATCGTAATCCGTCGAGACAGTTTCCGGATTGGAATTAACCATGATGGTTTCGTAGCCCAATTCCCTTAACGCGAACGCCGCGTGACAGCAGCAATAATCAAATTCAATGCCCTGGCCAATGCGATTGGGCCCGCCGCCTAAAATCATAATCTTTTTACGTTTGACTTTAGCGCCCTGGGCGCGCTTTTTATTTTGAATGAGCGCCTCGTCTTCCATCTCATAAGTAGAATAATAGTACGGCGTGTAGGCCTCAAACTCCGCGGCGCACGTGTCGACAAGCTTAAAAGTCGCGGCAATACCCATCCTTTTACGTTGGGCACGCGCCTCTAGTTCGGTCGTATTCATAATCTGGGCAAGCTGAGCGTCGCTAAATCCATACTCCTTGGCTTGCCGCAATATTTTTTTAGAAAGTGTTTTGTCCTTTTCAAAAGCCGCCATCAATTGGCGTTCGAAATCCACAATCTGGGCAATGTGCGCGATAAACCATGGATCAATTTGGGTTAACTGTGCCGCCTCTTCGATAGCCATTCCTTTTTGTAAAGCGTATTTGAGATAAAAAATGCGCGAGGCATTGGGTTCCCGCAGGCGCGTGCGAATTTTCTCTTCGGGAATTTCTTGGTAGTTGAGTTTATTATCCAAACCGCTATGGCCGATATCTAACCCTCTTAAGCCTTTCTGCAAGGCTTCCTTAAAGGTGCGCCCAATCGCCATCGTTTCTCCGACGGATTTCATGGAAATACCTAAAATATCCTTGGCCTCGGGAAACTTTTCAAAAGTAAAGCGGGGAATTTTTACGACACAATAATCAATCGTAGGCTCAAACGAAGCAGGCGTCTCGCGCGTGATATCGTTGCGGATTTCATCGAGCGAATAACCCACGGCCAGTTTGGCCGCGAATTTTGCAATCGGAAACCCCGTCGCTTTACTGGCCAGAGCAGAGCTGCGCGACACGCGCGGATTCATCTCAATCACGACCATCCGGCCGCTCTGCGGATCCACCGCGAATTGAATATTCGAACCGCCCGTCTCAACGCCAATCTCGCGGATAATGGCCAAGGCCGCGTTACGCATCGTCTGATATTCCCGATCGCTTAGAGTTTGCGCTGGCGCGACCGTAATGCTGTCGCCGGTATGGACACCCATCGGATCCAAATTTTCAATCGAACAGACAATGACCACATTATCTTTGCAGTCGCGCATGACTTCCAATTCATATTCTTTCCAACCCACAATCGATTCTTCAATTAAAATTTCCTTGATCATACTGCTTTCGATACCCAGCGCCGCGATGCGCTCAAATTCTTCTGCATCATGGGCAATACCGCCGCCGGTTCCGCCTAAGGTAAAGCTGGGGCGCACAACGACCGGAAAACCGATGCCAGCGGCAACTTTGCAAGCCTCAGTGAGATTGTAAGCAAAACCGCTGCGGGGGACATCTAAGCCGATTTTCAAAATGGCTTTTTTAAAGCATTCCCGATCTTCAGCCTTTTTAATCACGTCATAATTGGCGCCGAGCATTTTGACATGATATTTTTCTAAAACACCTCGCTCGCACAGTTTCATGGCAATATTCAGAGCTGTCTGCCCGCCCAAAGTCGGCAGGATGGCGCAGGGACGCTCTTTGGCAATAATCAATTCCACGAATTCCGGCGTCAGAGGTTCCATGTACACGGCATCGGAAAATTCCGGATCCGTCATGATCGTTGCTGGATTCGAATTGGCCAAAACGATCTCATAACCTTCTTCGCGCAGGGCCTTGCACGCCTGCGTCCCCGAATAGTCGAATTCACACGCCTGGCCGATCACAATCGGCCCGGAACCCAGAAGCAGAATTTTTTTTATGTCGGTGCGCTTGGGCATAATCCTATTGACCTTTGTGACCTTGTGGCCCTGTGGCCTTGTGACTTTCCATTAATTGTATGAAGCTATTAAATAAATATTTCGCATCGTGCGGCCCGGGAGAGGCCTCCGGATGATGCTGAACTGATAATAACGGAAATTTCTTATGGCGCAGCCCTTCTACGGTCTGGTCATTGAGGTTCACGTCAATGACTTCAACCTCCCCGTCTTTAAAACTTTTGACATCCACGCAGAATCCATGGTTCTGGGACGTGATACCGATGCGGTTGTTTAACAAATCCTTCACCGGATGATTAACGCCGTGATGGCCAAACTTCAATTTATACGTCTGCCCGCCTAAGGCAAGGCCTAAAATCTGATGCCCTAAACAAATTCCGAAAATAGGTAATTTTCCCAAAAGTTTTCGCGCCGTTTCAATTGTATACGTAACAACCGCCGGATCCCCGGGGCCGTTCGATAAAAATAACCCATCAGGATGAATGGCCAGAATTTCCTCAGCGCTGGCGGCCGCTGGAAAAACGTGCACTTCACAGCCTAAGTCGGATAAAATGCGCAAAATATTATATTTGATTCCGCAATCAACGGCGGCAACTTTAAACCGCGGATTGTTTTTATCCGGTGCGGCTGGCCATATATATTTTGTTTTGGTTGTGACTGTCTTAACCCAGTCGGCGCCTTCCATCGACGGAATATTCTGCATCTTTTGCGCTAAACTTTTGGGATCAAAATCTTCGGTGGAAATCAAGCCCCGCATGGCCCCGCATAAGCGCAAATGCCGGGTGAGCGCGCGGGTATCGATCCCTTCAATCGAGATAATTTTATGCTCATTGAGATATGCGATAAGGCTTTGGGTGGCGCGGTAATTGGAATGGTGACGGCAGAATTCTTTCACTACAAAACCTTTGACATGCACGTCATTTGATTCCACATCTTTATCATTGACGCCGTAATTGCCGATCAAAGGGTAAGTCATCACAACAATCTGGCCGGCGTAGGAGGGATCCGTGAGGACTTCTTGATAGCCTGTCATGGCCGTATTGAAGACAACTTCTCCGTGGGTTTCTCCTGTAGCGGCGAGAGAACGGCCTAAAAAACTAGACCCGTCCTCCAAATATAAAATGGCATCTTTCATTTAATCCAAACGTCAGAGAAGTTACCTGGGAAAGGGATAGCCTGCGCAAAAAATCAGCAAAGCCTGGAACAATATAGCATTTAACGTTTTTTTGTCAATCGAATTTCGGCGGGAATTCCCGGGAATTTCAGGAATTTCGAAGTGAGCAATACTAGTACCTTGTTACCTTAATTCAATGCTGTCTTAATTAGCATTTTGTCATTCCAGCGAAGGCGGGAATCCAGTCGAGAACCCTGGATCCCCGACAAAAGCATTCGGGGA
>CAYHTV010000081.1:0-8875 GCA_964359575.1 uncultured Planctomycetales bacterium | reverse complement strand
TTCATATCTTAAATCCCTTGCTGTATGGATTTTTCATAGAACTTTTGACACTACCTTATTGACCTTTGCTTAACCAAAAGCAGAAGGTAGTCAATATTCCTGCCTGATGAGCTCGTCTTATGACGAGCTCATCAGGCAGGTCGCTTTGTTCTCTTAAAATTATTGCTAATGGTTGTACAAAGCTTAATAATTTATTTTGGTTCCACAAAGGTCAATCATATTTAACGGCCAGGCGTTCGTCCAGAAGTTCCTGATTTAAAAATTTTCCTTCGCTGGCCGCGAGCAGCGGGTCATGAGTCCCTGTTTCATAAAATACGTCCGCCAAATACCGGTCAAACTTATCCGAGCGGTCTTTGTAGGTTTTAACAATGATAAACTCACAGTCCTTTAGGCGCGACTCCACAAACCGTTTGACTCTCTTCCCTTCCTCGGTGTCCATCTCGTGGCAGTCGATTCCGCGCAGACGCAGTTTCTGACTCACGGAAAAATCAAGGCCGAAATCAAACGTGACCAGCAGCGTATCCCCATCGATAACTTTATCGACATGGGCCTGGTAGGTGAAGATTTCATCTTTGGGGACTTCACTCTTTTGGGTTCCGGCCAGCTCGCTGTTTTTAAAAATGAGCTCAGCAATGTCGCCTTCCTTCAACCGCGCCGTATTTTTAGGCAATAAATACTGCAGGCGAAACCCCAAGTCCAGTGCCAAAGGATTCTTTTCGGCAAGCGGCTTATTCGGCTTAACGATTTGGTAGGTGTGAAGCTTTCCGCGGGTGAATGTTAATTGCGGGATGGGTTTGTCGTCTTTTTCCGAACGAGTGAGTTCGCGTTTGGTGCTCAAATATTCGCGGAGCCTAGTCGAATTCCAATCATCACGAATAACTTTCTCTTCGATTTTTTTTCGCTCTTTCCCGTCTTTAATCGTGATGAGACTTTTATAGTGCTCCCAGGTCAATTTGTGCCGTTCCGCACGAATTGGGTAAATGCGGTAAAATTGGAGAGAACGCTGTAGAGTTGATCGGTCGCAGTTAATGTCTTTGGCGAGACGTTCCAAAAGCATCGCCCCGTATTTTGCCCTCTCTTTATGTGTCAAAATGTGATCGTCAATATACTTCCCGATGCTCCAATACCCTTGCACCACCCGGCGTTTGATGAAGAGCTCAAGGTCACTGAGCTCGCGGGATATTTTGCTGATGAGGGTTTTGTAGCCGGTCGCGACCGACAATTCTAAATGGCGTGGTTTTCGGGCTAGAGTCATTTATCAACCTGTTTATTCAAAATATCAAAAAGTCCTTTTACCTCTCGTCAAGGGACGACCCTTCGGGTCGCCACTTGCCCGTGGCATGAAACCACGGGCAAGTACTGCAGCTAAATCCACGGGCAAGCCCGTGGCCTTAGCTTCCGTAAACGAAATGAATTATTGGGGCTTCTGTAGCAGCTGTATGATAGTGTCGGAAAACCCTCCCGGTGTCATTGCGAGGACGAACGAAGTTCGGACGAAGCAATCCAGGAAAGATTGCTTCGCAAAAAGCGCTCGCAATGACACTGAAAGGAGGTTTTCCGACACTATCTGTATGGTAACGCTTCTAAAATTGCTTAAGATACCGCTCCTTTTGAAATTCTGACGGCGGGCGCTTATGCCAATAGGAAGGCGACTTGTCATCAATCACTCTATCCAATAAATCTTTGCGTAACAATCTTAAGACAATGCCTACGAGGCCGAAAACACAATAATAGAGAATCGAAAGCACAGCGACCGTGACGATATTTCCGATAAAATGGGCCGCGCGCATCCAGCGGGAGTAAAGCGGAATCAAGACCGCCAGCTGAAATTTTGTGACAAGAATTAAAAGCAGCGCCGCTATCGAAAAAATCGGCACCCAGATAAGATTGACCTGTTTTGCCCAAAACCGCCAAGCAAAAAAAATCAATATAACAGCGAGCCCGTATCCGAAAACCTTTAATTGTTTTGTTTCAACTCTCATTATTATATCTTCTCTGCCGATAAACCCCGTGGAAGCGGTTTTGCCGCCGACGGACACCTTCTAATCCAGTTCGATCGAAATATCGTCCTTTTTGAATTTATCTTTGTCCGGCTGATTTTCTTTGGCAAAGACATACCGCTCCATCACCAGATAATCCATGTTGGTGCACATAAAGCACCGGTACGCGTCTTCTGGCGTACAGACAATCGGCTCTCCGCGGATGTTAAACGACGTATTGATAATAACCGGACAGCCCGTTAGATCATAAAATGATTGAATAATTTCATAAAAGACCGGGCTGGTTTCCCTGGCCACGGTTTGAATGCGCGCCGAATAATCCACGTGGGTCACCGCCGGGATCGTGGAGCGCTCAATCTTTAATTTATCAATCCCCTGGGCCTCTGCGCCCCGTGATGCCGGATGAATGTGATTTTCGCGCACCTGGCTGACCAGCAGCATATACGGACTTTCCGCGTCCAGATCAAAATACGCCGCAGCTTTCTCACGCAAGACACTCGGGGCAAACGGCCGGAACGATTCGCGGAATTTTGTTTTTAAATTCATGATCGATTGCATTTCTAGCGAACGCGCGTCACCAATAATGCTGCGGCCGCCTAATGCCCGCGGCCCAAATTCCATGCGGCCTTGAAAAAGGCCGATGACCTTCTGATCACAAATCAGCTGTGCTACCCGCTTAGGCAATTCGATATCGGACAATTTTTCAAACGGGGCGCGCCGCTTGTGCGCGAACCGTTCGATGGCCTCATCGGAATAAGCGGGCCCCAGATACGAGCCCTTTTGCCGGTCATGCACACTATCGGCGGATCTAGGATTATTGAGATACCGGTGCCAAATAAAAAGTGCCGCGCCCAGCGCCCCGCCCGCGTCGCCGGCCGCCGGCTGAATCCAAATCCGTTTGAATTTGCTTTCGCGTAAAATCCGTCCATTGCCGACACAATTCAATGCCACTCCACCCGCGAGACATAAATTTTCTTTTCCTGTGACGGCATACACGTGATTTGCCATTTTCAGCATAATTTCTTCGGTTACTTCCTGAATGGAACGCGCCGCATCCATATATTTTTGCGTCAATGGGGCTTCGGGCTTGCGCGGCGGGGCACCAAAAAGTTTATGAAAATGCCGGTTGGTCATAGTCAATCCCGCGCCGTAATTGAGATATTTCATATTTAATTTGAATGACCCATCAGCTTTAATATCAATCAATTCCCGCTTGATAAGATCGGTATACTTCGGCTCCCCATACGGCGCGAGCCCCATCAATTTATATTCTCCCGAATTGACGCGAAAACCCGTGTAATACGTAAATGCCGAGTAAAGCAGCCCCAGCGAATGGGGGAATTTAATTTCCGCGAGCAGATCGATTCGATTGTCCTCGCCGACACCGTAGCTCGACGTCGCCCATTCCCCGACGCCGTCCATCGTGATGATGGCCGCGTCCTGAAAAGGCGAGGGATAAAACGCCGAAGCGGCGTGCGACTCGTGATGCTCGGTAAAAATGATTTCCCGCTTAAACATGAGTTCTTCGCGGATCAAATCTTTTAAATACAGCTTTTGCTTAAGCCACAGCGGCATGGCTTTCAAAAAGGACAATAACCCCAACGGGGCATAAGTGAGATAGGTTAAGAGAATCCGCTCGAACTTCAAAAATGGTTTATCGTAAAAACCGACATAGCTAAGGTCTTTGGTCGTGATTCCGGCTTCTTTTAAGCAATATTGAATGGCCTGGATAGGAAAATTGAAATCATGCTTCTTGCGGGTGAAACGTTCTTCTTGCGCGGCAGCAATAATTTCGCCGTCTTTCACCAGGCAGGCCGCGCTGTCATGGTAAAAGGCGGAAATCCCTAAAATATAAATGGGTCTCTTTTCTGTCATACGAAGCTTCCCGTTTTTGACTAAAAATTTTTGCTTTCAAGAAATTCTTGAACGACATAAACGGTGTGATCCAGCTGCTCTAATTCCAAATCTTGATGCACACCGATATGGCAGCCGTGATCACTGCAATATTCCGCCTCGGGAAAATCACCAAGTCTTTTTCCTAAGAAAGCATAGCTGGGGCACTGGGTGGGAATGGAATAAAAAAGATTTCGGGAATCAACCCCGTTACTTTCGATAAAGGCCACAAATTCATCTTTGGTGAATCCCGCCTTCTCACGGACGATGATCGAAAACGCGTGCGGACCGATTTTTTCGCCTTTCTCTTCTTGGATCGTAATAAAATATTTATCAAATTTTTTGAATTTCTCGATGAGATAAAGCAGGTTTCGCCGGCGCTTTTGTAAAATGTGCTGAAAAATTTTGATATTGCCCAAGCCGACGGCGGCCTCGATTTCGTTCATCTTGGCGGAAAAACCGATGCGGCGGAATTCAAATTTCCCAACGATCCCGTGATTGCGCAGAGATTTTAACGCCTCGGCCATTTTTGCATCGTTGGTGATAACAATCCCCCCTTCGATCGTCGTCACAATATGCGCCGCGTACAGGCTAAACGCCGCCATGTGGCCGATTGTGCCGACTAACCTTCCCTTATATTCAGCCCCGTGCGCTTCGGCCGCATCTTCAATAACATAGAGTTTATATTTTTTGGCCAGCGCCATAATTTTGTCCATGTCCGCGGGTTTCCCCATCAGATGCACCGGCATAATTGCCCGCGTTTTGGGTGTGATTGCCTTTTCGATTTTTTCGGAATCGATATTGAGCGTCTCACGTTTGACATCGACAAACACAGGTCTAAATCCCGCTTGAAAAACCGCATTCCCCGTCGCCACAAAGGTCAAGGCCGGCACAATCACTTCATCGCCGCGCTTAGCCCCATAATCATAAAGCACGGCGCACGAGAGCGCATCGGCGTCCGTCCCGCTGCTGAGCGCGACCGCGTATTTCGCGCCAAAAAGCTTGGCAAATTTTTCTTCGAATTCCTGGACATATTTGCCGCGCGTAACCATTTTTGCCTCCAGTGCCTGATCAATAAGTTTGCGCGCCGGCGCAGTAATGGAAACGGTTCCAAAGGGGACCTTAAATTTCGTTTTGGCTTCAATAGTAAGTGGTTTTTGCGCCATGTCTTTTTCTAATTTATTTCTTGAAAATTTTTTGCGCCTGCCGGTACCGCTGCGGAATTCCCACATCAATGAAGTCATCTTTAATTCTAAAACCGAAAAAACTTTTTCCAATCAGCCGCGGAAAAAAATCATGCTCCATGGAAAACTGATTCTGCGCAGGCATAAGCGAAAAAATATCTCGGTTGAAACAATATACCCCCGCGCTCGTGTAAGCCGATGACTGTTTAACCTTCTCCTGAAAATTGATAATCTCACTTTTCGAATTAACCGAAATCACGCCGAAATCCCAACTTTCCTTGAGCTTCTTGATCACAACCGTGGCGAGCGCTTTTTTTTGATTATGAAACTTTAACAGTTGCCCATAATCAACCGGGCAAAACGAATCGCCGTTCATCAAAATAAATGGATCGCTGTGAATCAAAGATTGGGCATTTTTAAGCGCGCCGCCGGTTCCCAATGGTCTTTTTTCCATTGAGCATTCAATCTTAAGGCCTAAATTATCCTTACGATAATATCGCGCGACGCTAGCGGCTTTGTAACCGGTCAAAAGAACAACGCGCCGGCCCCTTTGTTGAGCGATACTTTTCAATAGAATATTTAAAAACGGTTCGTCGTTAACCTGCGCCATGACCTTCTGCGATTCCCCTATAACCGACCGCAGACGCTTCCCCAATCCGCCGCATAAAATGGCAATATCAATTTGTTTTAGTGAGACCATAGTTTATCAAGAAAACTCCTCACTTCGTTCGTACTGATTTTCCCTTGTTTCTCTAATGACTAATATAACGTCAGTTCGATATAAGAATTCCTCCCCCTTGATGGGGGAGGCGAGGTGGGGGTGGATAGAAGATGAAAACACTATTTTTCATCACCCTCCCCCAACCCCTCCCATCGAGGGAGGGGAGAAATTATATCGAACTCACGTTAATATATCTAAAATTAAGGTAACAAGGTACTGGTACACTGTAACATTAGTTTATGATGTTATAATCCTTCTCTCCTTTGGGAGAAGGTCAGGATGAGGGGAAGAATGAGCGTCGATCTTTCTCTCCCTCACCCTTCCGCCAGAGGCGGAATCCCTCTCCCTTGGGGAGAGGGAATATAAATCAGAAATTTCTGTTACAGTGCACTAGGAAAGTTTTATACTTTCCTATGCTGTGAAAAATTTTAGTCGACTTTGCCGCTGTTGGGTTGGTAGAAGATAATCTGGCTGCCCAGTGACTCAAACTTAAAGGGAACAAGCAATAAGTGGCGCAGTTTTTCCTGTATTTTCGGCTGGGCCTCGGGAGCGGCAAAAATCAGGACAAAGCCGCCGCCGCCGGCGCCCAAAAGTTTCCCTCCGATAGCGCCAGCCGAAAGCGCCGTCTCATAAAGCTCATCAATATGCGGCGTGGAAATTTTTTCCGAAAGGCTGCGCTTTAATTTCCAGCTTTCATGCAGCAATTTTCCAAAATCCGTAATGCGCTCGGTATTAAGGATATTGACGGCCTGCGCGACCATTTCGTGCATAATTCGCAGTTCTTTTGTTTTATTCGGGATATTTTGGATTTGGTGGGCCGCGACTTCGGACGCCGTGCGCGAGAATCCGGTAAAATACAGCATCATGTGCTGCTGCAAAATTCTTAATTTATCGTTGGAGATAGTAACCCGGCGCACAGTGAGGTGCTGATCCCCGCCAAATTCAATGCAATTAAACCCGCCAAACGACGCCAGCATCTGGTCCTGGCAGCCGACATTTTCTTTGCACATGTCCTGTTCGATGTGAATGGCCTCTCTGGCCAAGCGCTCTTTGGTTGGCATCATTCCTTTGAGGGCATATAAACTGTGGAGCAAACCGACGGTGAAAGACGAGCTGGATCCCAGCCCCGTGCGCGCCGGCAAATCCCCGTCGTGATGAATCTCAACACCTTCCTCAATTTTCATAAACCGCAAAACTTCCCGCACCGACGGATGGTTGATTTCATCAATATTGTGCACATGCTCCATTTTGGAATAAATGATGCGGGAGCGGTGCTCAAAAAACGGAGGCAGATAACGGCAGGAAATGTAACAATATTTATCGATGGTCGTTGCGAGAACCGCCCCTTTATAATCTTGAAACCATCCGGGATAATCGGTCCCGCCGCCAAAAAACGAAATACGAAAAGGAGTCCGACTGATGATCATTTGGCTAAGGCTTTCTCTTCGAGGATTTTTCGCCGGAGTTTGATTTTGGTTGACTTGAGGGTTTCCTCAACGGCTGTTGGCCCAAATTTTTCCTTTAAAAGATTCAAAAATCGCGGATTGGTGTGATACTTCATCCAGGCCTCATCGCGGAAGGCCAAAACCTGCTCGGCGGCCAAATATTTGGTGGGCAGCGGCTGAGTGTAATACGAATGCTGCGAAAACCCGGCGTACGTTGCCGGTAACTTCCACCCTTCTTTTTTCGCAATCCCGTGGAGCGGGCTGCCCGGATAAGCCATAGCCGAATAAAAATTCGCCATTTCCGTATTCATCTCCATGGCCAAATCCAGCGTTGTCTGCATTGTTTCTAAAGTGTCCTCGGGAAGGCCAAAAATATAATTCGCCGCAACGTTAATGCCATGATCCCGTATCTTCTTAACGACATCGCGGATATCCACATCCTCAAATCGCCCTTTGGTCACGTCTTTGCGCACCTTGGTATTGCCGCTTTCGATTCCTAAGGCTAAATAATTTACCCCTGCTTTTTTGAGTGTCTCCAAATAAGGCTCTTTGACCGTATCGATGCGCGAGTAACACCAAATGTTAAATTCATATCCCCGGGCAATAATCAATTCGCACAATTTTATAAAATGGTTAGGATTGAGAACAAACAACTCATCGGCAATTTTGATGTTCTTGATGCCGAGTTTGGCAAAGTGGTCAAATTCTTTGATAATAAATTTTGGATCCCAGTAACGAAACACAGCACTGCCGTCGGAATATTCATTTTCCTGGCGATTGATGATATTGATCATGCAGAACGAACATTTCATGGGACAACCTAAACTTGTGTAGAGCGCCGCGAACGGCTGGCGCTTGGAATCATTCGGCAGCGCGTGCCAGAGGGCGGTGCGGTAATTCTTCATTGGCAATTTATCCCAAGCAATACCGGGCAGTTCAGCGGGAAGATCTTTTTTGTCAACGATCGGTGATGGGGGATTAAGCGCAATACGGCCGTTATCGCGGTAGCCTAAACCGTTCACCTGTCCCAATTTATCCTTCAAATTCGTGCGTAAAAGATTTGAAATGGTATAAACGCCCTCGTTCTGGCAGACCATATCGACACACGGATGCCTTTCCATGACCTCGCGCGAAAGCGCGCTGATGTGGCCGCCGACAAAAAGGATTTTCATCTGCGGGTATTGGGCCTTCACCAGTTCCGCCACAGAAACCGCTCCGTCCATATTCTGCGAACTGGCCGATGGCTGCTGGCCGTAGATGACAAAACAGGCGAGGCGCGGATTATATCTGCCAATTTCTTTTGCCGACTGCTCGTCATCAAGATGTAAGGCCTCGCAGTCTAAAATCTCGGCGCCGAAGCCGTGCTTCAGGCAGTGAGAGGCCAGCATACCCGCCCAGATCGGCGGTTCAATCGCGGAAAAATCCTTGCTTAAATCCTGATAGATTTTTTTCGCGGCGTTGGGGTGGATGAAGAGGATGTCGAGGTTCATAGGCTGAAAACTTAAAAGTTAAAACGCAAAAGTCAAAATTTAAAACTATAGCCGTTTTTACCTTTTGAGTTTTACGTTTATATAATATAACGTCATGTGCGAGTTTTTATTATTAGTGTCATTACGAGGAGCCGCAAGGCGA
>CAYHTV010000080.1:0-8884 GCA_964359575.1 uncultured Planctomycetales bacterium | reverse complement strand
CTGCATAGGAGAGGAGTTTTTAGCAGCTAGGAAAGTTTTATACTTTCCTATGCTGCTAAAAAATTTATCAACGTACACCAAAAGAAGGAGAAAACTCAAAAATGGAAGTTCGAATCCGATTACAAAAGGCAGGCAAGACTGCCAACAAACATTACAACTACCGCATTGTGGCTATCAATCGCACGGCATCACGCCAGGCCGATAATCTTGAAATCCTGGGCTACTATGATCCATCCAAAAACCCCGCGGTGGTTTCGGTCAACCGCGAAAAGTTAAATCAGTGGGTCAATAAAGGCGCGGTGATGAGCGACACGGTTAAATCCTTGATTAAAAAAGCAAAACCCTAATTATTCCTATTAACGAAAGGAAGCGTTATGTCTCCTGACCAAGCACCTAGTCCATTCTTGCAGTTTATTCCGGGGCTGCTCATTTTTGCGGTGTTCTATTTTCTTTTAATTAAACCGCAGCGCGATCAGCAAAAAAAACATAAAGAGATGCTGACAAAATTAAAAAAGAATGATGAAGTGGTGACGACAGGCGGCATCCATGGGACCGTTGTGAACGTCAAAGACACAACCCTCATCCTGCGCGTGGACGAAAATGTAAAAATCGAAGTTGATAAGGAAGCCGTCACGACTATTACCAAACTTGCTTAATGAAACAAGGGGTCATTTATGGAAAAAAATTTGCGAAATCGCATATTGCTTATCCTCGGTGTGATCATTGCCGCTATCTTTTTTGGTTTTCCGCTTGATAAACGCATCAATCTGGGCCTCGATTTAAAGGGCGGCATGCATTTGGTTTTAAAAGTCGAGGTCGAGAAAATTACCACGGAAAAGCGTGAGGATGCCGTTTTACGGGCTATCGAAATTTTACGTAACCGTATTGATAGCTTGGGTGTAGCCGAAACTCTGATTCAGCGGCAAGGCGAAAACGAAATTTTAGTACAGCTCCCCGGTGTCACCGACCGTGACACCGCCCTGGCAATGATCGGCAAGGTGGCTCTCTTGGAATTTCGGTTAGTTAAACCCGACCCCAAACTTTTGCAGGATGCGCTTGCCGGAAATGTCCCAACTGGTTTTATTCTGCGGCGAGCTAAGGACGATAACGAGCCCCTCTTACTCCTGGAACAGGTTGCCCTGAAAGGTGAGCATGTGAAAGAGGCGCATGTGGGTTTTGATCAGCTGGGACAGTCGAATATTGCCTTCTCTCTTGATGACCAAGGGACAAAACAATTTGCCAATTTGACTCGTGAGCATGTGGGAGAACGATTAGCGATCATTGTGGATGACGTTGTTTTATCCGCGCCTAATATTAAAGAGCCTATCCTCTCTGGAACAGGCGAAATTTCTGGTAATTTTACATTTGAGGAAGCCTCTCAGTTAGCCCTGCAGCTGCGCTCAGGCGCGTTACCGGCCCCGATGCACATCGAGGAAGAAAGAACCATTGGGCCGCTTCTCGGCAGGGATTCGATCCGCGACGGCATCAATGCCTCGATCATGGGCGCCTCGGCAGTTTTTATTTTTATGGTCATTTACTATTTTTCTGCCGGTATTATTGCGGACATTGCCTTATTCCTCAACTTGCTTTTAGTTCTCGGAACCATGGGTTTTTTAAAAGTTATGATGCCCGAAGCCCAGGTCACCTTAACTCTGCCTGGCATCGCGGGTATTATCTTAACGTTAGGGATGGCCGTTGATGCCAACGTCCTTATTAACGAACGTATCCGTGAAGAATTGGCCAACGGACGGACATTACAGGCAGCCATCAACAGCGGCTTCAACCGAGCCTTTAGCGCCATTTTTGATTCTAACGTGACGACCTTGATCGCCACATTCTTCCTCTTCCAATTTGGTTCCGGGCCGATTAAGGGCTTTGCCGTCACTCTCGCGATCGGTCTTTTGTGCAGCTTATTTTCCGCGTTAGTCATCAGCAAAACCATTTTCGAAATTCTTTATCACATACGGCTTCTTAAATCTCTTCCGATGCTGCATATTTTTGCCAATCCAAAATTTGACTTTATTGGGAAACGGTATCTCTTTTTCACTATTTCTATCGTGCTAACCATTTATGCGCTCTTTGCTTTTATTTCCAAAAGGGATTCGGCGTATGGCATTGATTTTGCCGGTGGACAGATTCAAGAATACCGTTTTACAAAACCGGTCGTTACGGAAAATTTACGGCAATTATTTAAAGAAGCCGGGCTTAGCCAAACCATTATCCAGCAATTTGAAAAAAATCCCGAAGATTTGATTATCCGCACCAGTGAAGATACCTTTGATCAGGTGAAAAAAATATTTACGGAAAAAATGCCGGATAACCGTTTTGAAGTGCTGCGTGTGGAAAAGGTCGGTCCAGTGGTAGGGCGGGCATTGCGCACCAAAGCATTGTATGCCATTATCTGCGCGCTGGCCGGAATCCTGCTCTATGTTTTTTACCGCTTTAAACATTTTGATTTTGCCATGGCCGGGATTATTGCTCTATTTCATGACGTTATATTGGCCGGGGGATTACTTGTAGCCCTGGGGCGGCAGATTGATCTGTTGGTTGTCACAGCTCTTTTAACCATTGCGGGTTATTCCATCAACGACACCATCGTGACTTACGACCGGGTGCGTGAAAATTTGGCCAAATCTTCCCGTCGGACAAATCTACCGGAGATTATTAACTTGAGCATTAATCAAACCCTGGGCCGCACCATTCTTACAACAGGGGTGACCTTACTCGTTGTTTTTGCTTTATACCTTTGGGGCGGAGAAGTGCTCAACAGCTTTGCTTTATGTTTATTGCTGGGCTTCTTTTCCGGCGTCTATTCAACGATTTTCATCGCGTCCCCCTTGGTCTTAGCCTGGCACAAAAAATCATGACTGCTGTTTTGAATGGGATAAGTCATCCTTGTTTTCCCTAAATGCCTTGCAGAGGAAACAAGAATAGTCCCTGACTTTTCCATTATTAAATCTTGTAGAGGAGTCAGGGACATGTTTAAATCACTTAAACTTTTTGTCGGCCAGATTATAGAGAAAGATGACGTTTTAAGAAACCTTACAGCCTTCCGCTACCAGCACGCCCCGCGTGCCATCCAAGAAGGAGAGTACGCCCAGCGCGGTGAAATCATTGATATCTTTCCGGCGAATTTTGATTCGCCGGTGCGCATTGATTTCGATGACGACAAAATCCAGACAATCGCCAGTGTTAATATCCAAACCGGAAAATCCATTTGGCAGCATAAAATTCTCATTATCGTTCCCACCGCGCAAGGGAAGCGAAACATTTTTAGTTCCGACATCCCTTTAAATAATTTTGTTGATATCCAAAGGGGCGATTATGTCGTTCACAATCAGCACGGTATCGGAAAATTTTTAGGCATTGAAGAGCTCGCTGTCCGCTCCCCAGAAAAATCCCATCTGGTGATCGAGTATCAGGGCGGGGATAAATTATTTGTTCCTAAGCACGACCTTCACTTAGTTCAAAAATATGTGAGTTTCACTAAAAAACCCCCGCGTTTATTTAAACTGGGAAGTCAGGAGTGGAAGCGCGTACGCAGCCAGATTCAAAGGAAAATTCAGCACCTGGCCGCTGAACTTTTGCATACCCAAGCCGTACGGGCAAGCCTGAAGGGGTTTCAATTTTCTCCGGACGCGCCATGGCAGGGAGAATTTGAAAAATCTTTTCCGTTTCAAGAAACCAAGGACCAATCCAAGGCAGCGCAGGAAGTAAAGCTGGACATGGAATCGCTGCGGCCCATGGATCGCTTGCTGTGCGGGGATGTGGGGTATGGTAAGACGGAGGTCGCCTTACGGGCGGCTTTTAAGGCCGTGATGGATAATAAACAGGCCGCGGTTCTAGTGCCGACGACCATTTTGGCAGAACAGCATTGCTACAATTTCGCCAGGCGACTTAAAAATTTTCCCGTTAAAGTGGCGATGTTAAGCCGCTTTCGCACTAAACATGAGCAAAGTAAAATCATTAAGGAATTACGTGAAGGGAAAGTCGATATCGTCATTGGGACTCACCGGCTGCTTTCTAAAGACATTCAGTTTAAAGATTTAGGGCTGATTGTGATTGATGAAGAGCAGCGGTTTGGAGTCAAGGCGAAAGAAAAATTGAAACATCTGCGGCTATTGGTCGATGTGCTCACGCTGACCGCCACCCCGATCCCGCGCACCCTTTATATGGCGCTTTCGGGGGCCAAGGATATGTCGGTCATTTCCACGCCGCCGCAAAACCGCGTTGCGGTTGAGACACATGTGGTAGAGTTTGATGAAGACATGATCCAGAAAGCTATCCAGCGTGAGCTCAACCGCAAGGGACAAATCTTTTTTCTGCACAACCGAGTCGAGGATATCGATCGGATTGCCTTAATCATAAAAAAGATGGTGCCCACGGCCCGCCTGTCAATTGCGCATGGACAAATGCCGCCTAAACTTTTGGAAGAAATTATGTTAAAATTCTTAAAAAGTGAAATTGATATTTTAATATGCACCTCCATCATTGAATCCGGCATTGACATTCCTAATGCTAATACATTGATTGTCAACCGGGCAGAGCGATTCGGCCTCGCGGATTTGCACCAGCTGCGCGGGCGGGTCGGGCGTTTTACGACACATGCTTACGCGTATTTTATTGTGCCACCGCAAAAAAATTTATCGGCCGTAGCCAAAACGCGCTTGCAGGCCCTGGCGAGACACAGCGACTTAGGGGCCGGCTTTCAAATCGCGTTTGAGGATTTGCAGATCCGCGGCGCGGGAAATCTTTTAGGGGAGGAACAGCATGGATATATTACCGCTATTGGTTTTGATTTATACTGCCGTTTATTAAAAGAATCGGTCGAACATCTTAAATCACAACAAGAAAGTAAAACCTATGTCTCCCAAAATTAAAACTGTCTTTATTCTTATTCACTTTTTGCTTGCCATACTCTGTGCGAAATCAAGTCTCGCCGTTGATGACACCATTATCGCTATTGTCAACGATGATGTCATCACGATGCACGACCTGCGCGATTATTACCAATCGATCTATTTGCAATTTTTGGCCGAAGGCATGCCCCAAGAAAAAATCCAAAAAGAAATGACGCAGCTCGAGCAAGCTGGACTTGACCAGTTGATTGAGGACCGCCTCATCATTCAGGCCGCGAAAAAGGCCGGAATTGAAATCCGTGACACAGCAATCGATGAGCGTCTGGAGGACATCAAGCAGCGCTACCCCTCTGAGCAAGACTTCCTTGATGCCTTAACCCAGGACGGTACAACCATTACCGATATTCGAAATAAAATTCAGGAGCGATTTTTCATTCAATACATCGTTGACATCGAAGTCCGTTCCAAAATTTTTGTCAATCCGCAAGAGGTGACCGACTACTATAACAGCCATCTGGATCAATTTAAAAAAGCCGCCAGGGTCAATCTGAATTCTATCTTTATTCCATTTAAGGATGTCTTGCGCGATGAAGCGCGGCAAAAAGCTTTCGAGGCCATGGAACTCTTAAAAAAGGGCGAAAATTTTGAGGAAGTCGCCACGCAATTTTCGGCCAGCCCTTCAATCGGCGTCGTTACCAAAGGCGAACTTTTGCCAAAAATCGAGGAAAAAGTTTTTGCGCTCAATGTCATCGGTGAGATATCGCCCACGATTGAGACCGAAACCGGAATATTCATTTTCCAATTGAAGGGAAAGTTGGAAGGAGAGACTGTTTCACTGCCGCACATCAAAGATGAAATTTATAATTCGATTTTCCAAATGAAATTCAAAGAAAAATATTACAAATGGCTGGAAAAGCTAAAAAATCAATCGTATGTCGAAATTAAAAAATAAGGTCATTGGCATTACTCTTGGCGATCCGGCGGGTATTGGTCCCGAAGTAACAGCAAAAGCCCTCAAAGAGCTGCGACTCAACTCAGTCACGCACATCAAAATTATTGGCCAGAAGGCCCTCTTGCAGCCATATCTTACGAAATTTCCTAAAAATTGTTCCGTATTGAATTGCGTTCCACCGTTCAGCCAGAACATCATTCCGGGGATGCCAAATCTGGAAACAGCCAGGGCTTCACTTTTTTTTTTAGATAAAGCCATCAAATTAATCAAGACTAACGAGATTAGCGCTCTGGTGACGGCACCAGTCTGTAAAGAAACTATCTGTGATCTGGGATATCCATTCCTCGGGCATACCGAATATCTCGCTCAAGCATTTCATACTAAAAAATTCGCAATGATGTTTGTGTCAGACAAACTCCGCACCATGATTGTGACCCGGCACCTGCCAATCCGCATGGTCCCAGCGGCCATTCGTAAAAATACAATTTTCGAAAATATCTTCCTGGGCCAGGAGGCCCTGCAAAGTTATTTTCATATCCGAAGTCCCCGTATTGCCGTGTGCGGCCTCAATCCGCATGCCGGAGAAGGTGGAACCATCGGCAAAGAGGAACTCACTGAAATTATTCCTGCTATCCAGAAAGCCCAAAGATCCGGTATCCAAGTCGATGGCCCGTTTGCCGCTGATACGCTCTTTATGCTGAGCCAAACAAAGGCATTTGATCTCATCATTGCGATGTATCATGACCAAGGGCTCATCCCCATCAAAACGCTTTACTTCAACACAGTGGTCAATTTGACAGTGGGACTGCCGTTTGTGCGCACCTCTCCCGCCCATGGCACTGCCTTTGACATAGCCGGAAAAAATAAAGCTAATCCTTCCTCTATGCTGGCCGCTATTGCGCTAGCCATTAAACTCTCGGCATGAAAAATACTGCACGCCTCATGGCCAAAAAACAACTCGGGCAGAATTTTTTGATCGACCCCCGTCTGAAAGAAAAAATTATTGCGGCGTGCGATCTTCAACTGACTGAAACAGTTTTAGAGATCGGCCCGGGGCTGGGAGCGCTCACCGAATTGATCGCCCCCCGTGTTAAAAAACTCATTGCCATCGAGAAAGACCAAAGGCTCTGCCAAAAATTAAATGAAAATTTTTCCGGTACAAATGTCACGATTATTCCTGCGGATTTCCTCGCATATCCTTTGGAAAATTTACCAGGAAAGATTAAGGTCATCGGCAATCTCCCGTACTATATCGCAAGCCCGATCATCGAAAAAATCATCACGCACCGTAAGCACATTTGTGCATTTTTTATTACCATCCAAGAAGAATTAGGGCAGCGCCTCACCGCCGCCATTAATTCCAAAGAATACGGGGCTTTCACATGCTTTGTTCAATACTCCATGGACGTTGCGATGTGCTTTAAAATTAAAAATACGGCCTTTCGGCCTGTGCCCAAAGTTCAATCATGTTTTTTAAAATTAACGCCGCGCCTACAGCCCCGCGTCCTCCCGCGGGACGAAGAATTATTTTTTAAAATTATCCGCCGCGCATTTCAACAAAGACGGAAAATTCTGCTCAATTCCTTATCCCCGCTCTTAGAACGCGCTCAAATGATCCAAATTTTCAATTCGTTAAACCTAAATCCCCAGTTACGCGCGGAAAATCTAACGCTTGAAAATTACGCGTCTATCGCAAATGCGTTGTCACAAATCGATGAAAAGGGAAATTAGCTAAAACAAAAAGGGGGGGTCAACTTTTCCAACCTTTGAACCAGTGCTTAACTAAATCTCCTTTTTTGATTTCAAAGGCGTATTGCAGAATGAGATCTCGAATTTCTTCATTGATTTCGACAAAGTTCACGCCAACTAAATAATCGTTATTGTTGGGCTGGGCCCACAAAACTTTTCCATCCACGTGCACCGCAACATCATCCGTCAAAAAAAGCGTGAGTTTCAATCGCTGATTCAGCGCGATGCTTTCCTTCAGGCACAAACAGGCCCCGGTACAATTAATATCACGACTGTGACATTCCCTTGTATTTAGGTCATGTTCTAAGCGATAAATAACGCGGTTTTGGACTTCCCATCGCGGGAAATACCGTCGATCGCTATCCGACCGTGCTGTCGACTGTGAATTTTTTTCCCCCATGTCCCAATCCGCACTTATATGACGTATACACTTTACAAAAAAAGCCACAGGAACTCCTCACAAAAAGGAAGTTAACTCCGTGGCATTGATGAAAATATAACATAGCGCTTACTGATATGCAAGCCTCTTTTAAAGTATTTTTAGAATATTCCTAAATACTTTACATATTTTTTTTACAGCATAGGAAAGTATAAAACTTTCCTAGCTGCTAAAAACTCCTCTCCTATGCAGCAAAGAAGTTACGACGAACGAAGTGAGGAGTTTTCTTGTATTTTATACTTCGCTTGACACCGTCCCGCTCGAGTGCTATTTTCAAACGAAGAAAAATAATCAATAGCGCCATTTTATGGAAAAACGCATTTACTATTATGACACGGACGCCGGAGGAGTCGTGTATTACGGCAATTACCTCAAATACCTAGAGGAGGCCCGCACGGAATACCTCGAGAAAAAAGGCTTAAGCGTCCAACAATTCCAAGAGCGCGGCCTGATTTATGCGGTGCGCAAATGCTGTATCACTTATTGCAGCCCCGCCCGCTATGGAGATATCCTGATCTGCGAGGCCAAATTGCAAAAAGCTACGGCGGCCCAATTCTTTTTTGAGCAAACCATTCATGACAAAAAAACAAGCCGTTTAGTGGTGGAAGCCGAAGTGATCTTGGCCTGTCTCGATTTGAACTTTAAACCCACCCAAATTCCCGAAGATCTCAAAACGCAGATTCTCTAAATCCCATACAATGCGATAATCCGCACTGATTTACCTTAAATAAAAAACTTATTTTCAAAGGAAATCCGTACGGTACTTGTTAGCTCTGTATCACTTATTCAAGAAAAACAAGTACCGATAATTTACCTTGTTATCTTTTTTTACGGATGATATTATAAATCTCAAAATTATTCAAGAAAACTCCTCACTTCGTTCGT
>CAYHTV010000079.1:0-9440 GCA_964359575.1 uncultured Planctomycetales bacterium | reverse complement strand
ATCAACTGACAGGCGGGGCGGTGATTTCGCAATTTGATTATCCGCTGTACGATTTGGTCGGCAATCGGAAGAAACTCGATGACAAACGCGGTACGAATCCAGTTAAGAATTTTACGTACGGCTACAATAATATTTACGAATTGACATCAGTGAGCGGAGCTCAGACGCATGTGTTTACGTACGACAATACGGCGAATCGCAAAACCGCGGATGGTACTTCGTATATCGCAAATAGTTTGAATCAATACACGCTCATCGGTCCCCAGGCGTATTTATACGATGACAATGGGAATCTCACCAACGACGGCACAAAGACGTACGTGTATGACGAAGAGAACCGTTTGATCCAAGCGACGAGCCCCGGGTCACTGGCTGCGTATCAGTACGATGGATTTAATCGAAGAGTCAGCAAGACGATTAATGGAGTAACGACGTATTTCATCTTGGACAGTGACAGAGAAGTCGAAGAACGTGACGCTTTGGGCGCGCCTCTAGCCGACTACGTCTTCGGTGATTCAATTGACGAAGTCCTCACCATGACTCGTGGCGGGAGCACATATTACTATCACACCGACGGCCTCGGCAGCGTCACCGACTTAACCGACGCCAGCGGCAACGTCGTTGAGAGTTATGACTACGACGTCTACGGCCAGCCATCGCAGTTATCCACCGTCGGCAATCCCTTCTACTTCACCGGCCGGAGGTTTGACCCCGAGACGGGGTTGTACTATCAGCGTGCACGAATGTACTCACCAACGATAGGCCGTTTCCTACAAAGAGATCCGATTGGGTATTATGATTCCATGAATCTCTATCAATATGTTTTGAATAATTCAACCAACTTTATTGATCCTTTAGGACTAAATTTAAAATGGTTAGATTGGCTTCAAGGAGGTCTTGACCTAGCAGGTTTAATACCAGGTATTGGAGAAGCATTTGATTTAGCAAATGCGGGAATTTATGCCGTGCGAGGCGATAAATGTAATGCAGCCTTATCTGTTTTAGGAGCTGTGCCTTTTATTGGATGGGGTGCTACAACAGCGAAAGTGGGAATGAAAGCCCAAAAAATGATTACTGTAATCGGGTCAATACAAGATACATCAAAATATTTGGGCAAAAAAGGATATAATGTGTTTACTATTAACGATCCTAAACAAAATTATAAATGGCTATATAGTGCATATCGTAGAGGGGACACTATAAAAATAGTAACAGACCCTCAAAAGCATGCTGAATTAATGCAACAATTAGGAAAACAATCGAGACTTCTAGATTTAGAGTTGCCTTTGTTAAAATATTGGGGATATCAATTTTAGTAGTTTTTTTAGATAGGATAATTCAATGGATAAAATAAAAATGTTATTTCAAAGATTTGTTATGGAAGAGTTTGCGTATATAAAATCAGAATATCATCTAAATTTACAACAAACCGACGAGGATATATTTTTAATCAATGCCAATGTAGCTACTATAAAAATTCTTCTAACAAAAGGACATAATTATGATATCAATATCACAATTGCCCCTACAAAAGATAAAAATGTTGCGTATGGTATCAAAACGCTTTTAGACTTCTTGGGCAAGAAGCACAATTTAACGGATAATTTTCAAGGTCCATCCTCACTTCTAAAATTAATTAAGACTTATGCGGAAGCATTCCGAAGTGAATTATTAGATTTAATTTTAAATAACAAAATTAATTGGAAAGAGGTATCTAATTATGCGAAGAAACAGGTTATAAAAAAGCAAGAGGCGGGGTTTACTAAAGATAGAATAAATCAAATAAATAAAATAAGAAATGAAGCGATGATGGCATTCAAAAAAAAGAAATACGCAGATGTCGTTCAACTGTTAACTGTGATCCGTAATGACCTATCACCCTCCGACCAAAAGAAATTTGATTACGCGTTAAATAAATGTGTTTTCCGCAAAAGTTAAATTACGGACTGAAAAGGGGACAGTGGGCTTTTCTTATATGACAAAAACGCCAACTAACAAAGGGAAAAGGGGGAAAAAAGGGGACAGCGACCTTTTAGACAGCCAAATTAATTTGTATAGAATAGCTTTATGCCAAGACAAGCACGAATCATTTTACCGGAATTAGCCCATCATATCACTCAGCGCGGTAATTACCGCATGAAGGTTTTTGATAAAGAAAGCGACTACAAACGATATTGTGAGTGGATGAATGAATATGCAGACAAGTATCATTTAGACATTGTGGCCTACTGTTTGATGACAAATCACGTTCATTTTATCGTTATCCCCAAGGATAAAGAAGGTCCCTCAAAAGTATTTAACACAGTGCATATGCGCTATGCGCATTATCTTAATCGTCGCAGAAAGGTCAAAGGACATCTCTGGCAGGGGAGATTTTATTCATGTGTTATGGATGAAGAACATATTTATCGAGCGATAAGGTATGTGGAACGCAATCCTGTACGGGCGAAGATGGTCAAAAAAGCCGAAGACTATAGATGGTCAAGCGCCCGAGGGCATATAGGGATGGAGAATGAGAGTATGATAAAATTGGGTAAGGATTATCGTTTTCTGGAACGCGAAGATTGGAAGTCCTATTTAATGGAAGAAGATGAAGCAATAAATAGAGAGATAAGATTGAAGACCGGCAGGGGATTGGTAATAGGTAAAAAGGAGTTTATTAAAAAGTTAGAACATCAATTAAACAAATCGTTACAATGTTTGAAGTGGGGAAGGCCTAAGAAGAGCGTATAAGAACCGAAAAAGGTCGCTGTCCCCTTTTGTCCCCTTCGGGGGACGAAGCAATCCTCGACGAGAGAAAAGATTGCCGCGCTCCCTTCGGTCGCTCGCAATGACACAAGGTGGGGTTCTCCGACAGTGCGTATAAGTAAAGGGATTTATGAAACACCACTCTAGAGGTCTTGAATGACAAAGATTTTCCAGACACTTTTTCCTATTGTTTTTCTAATATTCTGTCTGGCAAACATTATCACACTTCATGATGGCCACAACTGGGGAGACGATTTTGCTCAGTACATTCTTCACGCCATTAATCTCGTTGAACACAAACCCTACACTGAAAATATAGCCTTAGATTTATGGACTGTCGTTCCTCCTGGTTTTCCTCTCATTTTATCCGCGCTTATTTATTGGGTCGGAGTTAACTTCAAGATACTTAAGCTCCTCAATGTCATTTTCTGTGGATTCACGGCCTTAATAGCTTTCTTCTTGGTTGACAAAAAGATGAAATATCCCTGGCCGCAAATCGTTTCAATCTGGTTCTTGACTGCTCCGTGGTTTTTCTTTTTTAAGCAAAATGTTCTCTCCGACATACCATTCCTTTTTTTTGTCTCTTTGTCAATCTGGGTTTTTCTAAAATATGAAGAGCAGGCGGGAAAAGATAATAACTCTGAGCAAATTTTTTGCGTGCTTTCGATTTTGTTAATGGGCTATGCCCTGCTCATTCGTTGGGCTGGAATCAGTCTTTTTTTTGGAGCTATTTTATATTTCTCCGTGGTCAGAAGGGATTGGAAAAAATCTCTTGGATTCATCTTTGGAGCCCTTGTTGCCAGCGTCATAGGAATTAATTTTAGTTCCTCGCCTAACGGACACTTCGGTCACTCACAGTTTTTGCCCAAAGACTGGCTTTATGCCGCCTGGATGAATACTGCATACATACCCAAAGTCTTACTGGATTTTGTCATTTCGGAATCCTATTTATCAAAGTTCATCGGGCCAACAGTCTTTTCGATATTTAAAATTCTCGGGCCAATTATTTTTTTGATCTCCACTGTGTTCTTTATGTATAAGTTGTCTAAAAGACGAATCAGTTTTATGGGATGTTTTACGTTTCTCTATTTTCTCGGGATAATTCTTTGGCCAGTACAGCAAGGAGCTTCTCGATACATTTTGCCCGTTATCATTCCTTTAACTACTTATATTTTGAGCTGGGCTCAGAGATTATTCAAGAAGTCCAGAATTGAAAAATTACTTATCGGTCTTTTTATGATTTTCATTGTCAAAAACCTCTTGGTTATTGGAGTCAATTGGAAATTCAATGACGACAATCTTTATCAAAAAGAGACCTTAGAAATGGCCAAGTGGGTCATAGATAATATTCCTCCTTCCCAGCATTATATGTTTTACAAGCCCAGAGCCCTTCGGCTGCTGACGAACAGAACGGGGGCTGCTTTCTGGGTCTATCCCGAAGACCAGCAACACTGGTACCGTCGCATTAAACCGCTAAATATTCAGTATTTGATTTCTGATAAACAGCTTGATCAGGTTACACAATATAATGAAGTCAAATTACCAGTAGATAATTATGAGTTAACTTTTAATAAGGTCTGGGAAAACTCTCGCTACAAAATTTTTGAAGTGAAATAGTAAAATAGGGACCGGGAAAATGGAAATGGTGAAGATGGGATCAACTCTCTTTAAAAAAAAGGTCGCTGTCCTCTGTGTGCTTATCCTTTGCGGTATCTTGATTTTAATGCCATTAACCAATGTCTACCCAGCACTTTCGACAGGGGACAACGGCCGCGATTTTTATGCGTTCCAGCAGACAGCGCAAGGAGCGGGTCCCTACATTGATTATTGGTGGGTGTATGGACCATTGATGCCCTATTATTATGCTTTGTTTTTTAAATACGCCGGCGGGACGATGCACAGCATCCTACTGGCAAAGATGATATTGGAGATTCTCTCCGGCGTCTTAATCTTCCTTATTTTAAAAAGAACTTGCGATATGACTTTGGCAGTCATCGGGAGCATTTGGTATTGGATCTTTGCCCCGAATTTTTCCTATACCTTTAATCATGGCGGTGTGATCTTGTTCGTCCTGAGCTCTTTTTATTTTCTGATGCGGTTTTACTCAGACCGAAAGAATGCTGATCTTCTGATCGCGATCATTTTGACAGCTGTCTGCAGTTTGGTGAAGTTCAACTTCGGGTTGGTTTCCTTTATTGGGCTGCTGGGGATCAGTTTTTTTCTGATGAACAGATCAACGGGCCGCACGAAGAAATTGTGGCTAGTCTCCTTATTCCTAGTCCCTGTTTTTATCCTAGTGGTCTATGCTTTGTCTTTACGAGGCTTAAGTCTAGCCGAGATTCGTCAGTGTTTGCCATTCTTAAGTTCGGACCGTCCCATTCATACTCCATTGGGCGAGATCATCGGCTCGTTCAGCCTGGCTGTGATCCGTAATATCATTTCAACGCCGGTAAGCCTGTTTTTTGCCTTGATCTTCAATTTTAGTCTTATTCAATGCTTCTTGTACTCGAGGAGGATGAGCCGGAAAGAAGCGTTCGCCCTTTGGGCGCCGCCGGGAATGGCGTTGGTCTTTTTGGCGTTGATGTTCCACGAATATTTTTTTAGCGGTGTGGCTTATCGTACTTTCTGGATATTCCCGTTCACGAACCTTTTAATCTTTATGCTGATCGGAAAAGCGTCCCAAGCGATGTCCCAGGTTATTAAGATCATGTTGTATGCGGCGTTATTTTCAGTTGTTTGGGTGGAGACGGTAAATATCCACACAATCGTTCGTCAGGTCATGGTCCAGGAGCAGTGGATTCCATATCAAAACGCCCAGATTTACACGAGTAATTCACAGGATTGGCGTAGGAATGTTTTTTTAGCGGTTAACTATTTGAAGGCAAATATGAAGGATAATGAGACGTTTTTGGCTATTCCTTATGACCCGCTCTATTACTATCTGACCGAGACCCGGAGCCCGAGCCGGATGACGATTTTTTTTGAGCATATACATATTAATTTGGAACAGGAAAAAAGAATCATTCTCGAACTGGAAAAAAATAACACGCAGTTTATCGTACTTTCCAGTCGGAGTTTCTCAGAGAAGAAATGGCTGGGATATTTCGGGAAGGATTACGGGAGGTTGCTGTACCCCTATGTTATCGACAATTTTTCTCCGATTGCCAGTTTCGGGGACTGGAACCAAGAGGCCGGGGCGATTGAGCCGCATGCCGTGAGGATATACCGGAGAAAATACAGTTAGCATTCGGGCCGAAAATGTGCTAAATAATAAAAGAAAAAAAAGAGAGAAAAAGGTATCAACTCCCATTTTTACTGTTTCAATCTCCCAACTTCAACAAATGGGAGTTGATACCTTTTTCGCCTTTTTCCATCAGGAGGAGCAATGAAAAAAATTTTCAGCGGTGTTTTGTGTTTATTTATTTTAATTGGCTGCGGCCAGGCAAAAAAAGACGCGAACTCGATCGTCGTATGGCATTGGATGACCGACCGCCAGAAGGCCTTCGACCAACTCGCCCAAAAATACAAAGACCAAACCGGCATCGAAGTCAAATTCGAACTTTACGCCCCATCGGACGTTTACTCGCAAAAAATCGTGGCCGCGGCCCAAGCGCGCGTTCTCCCTGATATTTTCGGAATTCTAGATAAAAAATCGATTGTTGCCTCTTTTATTCAAGCCGGCTTTGTCGCGGACTTGACCGGCGAATTTCAAAAAAACAACGCCGCTTGGGAAAATACTATTTTCCCAAAAGCCTTAGCGGTGAACCGCTTTGAGAAGGAAAATGTTCACAAAATTAAACCTGGGATATACGGCGTGCCCATTGATGTCACTAACATTCAGATGCTTTATAACAAAAAACTTTTGCGAAAGGCCGGTATCAATAATCCGCCCAAGACATTCAATGAATTTCTCGCAGCGGCACAGGCCTTAAAGCGCGTCGGCATTCCGGCCTTGGTATCCGGCTGGGGTGAGCTTTGGCTGGCCGATTGTTTTGCCTCCAATTACGCCTTTAATATCCTCGGAGAAGAAAAAATTATGGCAACGTACCGCGGCGAGGTGCCGTACACCGACGGCGATTGGATTAAAGTGCTGAATATTTTTGCCACCCTGCGCGAAAAAGAGGCCTTGGCCGAAGGGATCGTCACCAAACCCAACAAATATGCCGAACAGGATTTTGCCCTCGAGCGCTCCGCCTTTGCCTTTAACGGTTCGTGGTGTGTGAATGTTTATCAAGATATGAATCCCAGGCTCGAATACGGGGTTATGCTGCCGCCGGCGGTGGACAGCAAATTTCCGCTCAAGATTTGGGGAGGGGCCGGGTCTTCGTTTATGGTCAATAATACGTCAATCGTAAAAGACAAAGCGGTGGCTTTCCTGAAATGGTTAACCGCCAAAGAGCAGCAGGCGTTTTTAGCCGAGGAGACAAAGAATCTGCCGGCGAACCGCGAGGCTTTGGCTTCCATTTCGCCAGTGTTGTCAGAATTTGCCAGTGCGATGGACTATACGACGCATCCGACGGTTTGGTCGTATAATGAATCTCCTCTGGTGATCGAGGCCTTGGATAAAGGGATACAATCGATTATTATCGGTGAAAAAACTCCACCGCAGGTGGCTAAGGAGGTTCAGCAGGTCAAAGAACGTGAATTGGAAAAGGCAAAAAAGAACAGTCCGAAATAAAAGACATCATGCGCACAGCCAGCCCAAAAATTTTCAACCCCGCTCATTTCAAAGATAAATTTGAAAATTTTCTTTTTATTATTCCAGCTGTTCTTATTTTTTCTATTTTTTATATTTACCCTTTCTTTGACATTTTCAATCTTTCCCTTCACGAATGGAACGGGATTAATATCCAGCGGGAGTTTGTCGGGTTGCAGAATTTTCAAGAGCTCATGCATGATAAAGTGTGGTGGAGCTCGATGTGGCACGCGGCGTTCATCACGATCGTCGCGCTGACATTTCAAAACGTCTTGGCCTTTGCTTTGGCCTTGGCCTGCGATCGCGAGATCCGCATGAAAAGATTTTACCGGGTGGTATTTTTTATCCCGCCGGTCCTTTCTGAAATTGTCGTCGGACTTATCTGGCAGTGGATTCTCTACGCGGGGATGCAAAATGGCGAGCATATCGGCCTGTTGAATTATTGGCTGGCTAAGACCGGATTTCCGCAGTTGGTGCACAATTGGCTTTCGGATCCGAAGACCGCGCTGCCGTGCATCGCGATCGTGCACAGCTGGAAAGGCTTTGGCTGGGGGTTTATTATGCTTTTAGCCGGGCTGCAGACCATCGACCGCCAGCTTTATGAGGCCGCGCGGGTGGATGGCGCTAATTCATGGAACACATTCCGTCATGTGACGATCCCGATGATGCTGCCGGTGATTGTGGTGGTCATGATCTTGACGATTTTAGGATCAATGCAGGTTTTTGTGCTGATTCTGTCCATGGTCGGGCAGGGCCTCGTCTATCATACCGAGGTCCCGGTCACACGGATTTTGTCGTCGATGACCGGGACAAACCGTTTCGGTTACGCCTGCGCGCAGGGGGTAACATTTGGAGTGGTGTTAGTCATGGTCTCAATTGCGTTAAAACAGATTTCGAACCGGATGAAACAGGAGTGAAAATTCTAACTTTTGACTTTTATCATATTATGTTCAATCAATACCAAACCCAGCGGATTTTAAAATCTATTGTTATTCATGCTTTTTTAGCAGCGGTGACGTTGACCTGCCTGTTCCCGTTGTTTTGGATGATCCGCTCTTCATTGATGAGCAACGAAACGATTTTCCTCAATAAATCCTTGATTCCAGGGGAATGGAATTTTCATAATTTTGTTATTGCCTGGACTCAAGGAAATTTTGGAGTCTATTTCTTAAACAGTGTTCTTTATACGACCGCGGTAGTGGGGGGGATTGTGCTCATTTCCTCGCTGGCCGCGTATTCGTTTTCACGCCTGCAGTTTCCCGGGAAAAATATTTTCTTTTATATGTTCATCGGCGCGATGATGATTCCCTTGCCGGGAAGCTTCGTCCCTCTCTATGTATTGATGAATAAACTGGGGTTGGTCAACACGCGGATTGGTTATATTCTCTGCATGATCAATGTGGGGTTGTCATTGAGCATCCTTTTGCTTAAGACATTTTTCGATAAGATGCCGCAGGATTTGGAAAACGCCGCACGTATCGATGGCTGTTCAAAATTAGGCATTTGGTGGCACGTGGCCCTGCCTTTGGCGAGGCCGGCCATTGCGGTTATTGTGATCTTTAATTCTTTGAATGTGTGGAATGAATATATTCTTGCCACTTTGCTGCTGAACGAGAAATCCCTTATGCCTTTGCAGCGCGGGTTGATGGTTTTTCAAGGGGCTTATAGCGTCGATTATCCGGTGCTTATGGCTGGTTTAACGATTGCGGCTATTCCGATTATTCTGATATACCTCTTGATGCAAAAACATATTATTAAAGGTCTGTCTTCCGGCGCGGTTGTCGGATAACGCAAAGTGATGATATACTTATTTTAAGGAAAAGGAAATATTATTAAGCTTTGTACAACCATTAGCAATAATTTTAAGAAAACAAAGCGACTTGCCTATCGAGTCCGTCGTGAGACGGACGAGAGAGGCAAGAATATTGACTACCTTAATGCTGATAGTGTCGGAAAACCTCCTTTCAGTGTCATTGCGAGCGCTTTTTGCGAAGCA
>CAYHTV010000078.1:0-9495 GCA_964359575.1 uncultured Planctomycetales bacterium | reverse complement strand
CCTCTAAAATATTTAAGGGAAAATCAGTACGAACGAAGTGAGGAGTTTTCTTGTGCATGCGCATAAAACACTTATCATTATTCCAGCTTATAATGAAGCCGGAAATATCAAAAAAACGATAGACGCGATATTGGCTTTGCAGGCTGCTGTGGATATTTTGGTTGTTGATGACGGATCCGCAGATCAGACTGTCAAGGAGGCTCAGCAAACTTTCGCTTTTGTCATTTCCTTGCCTTTTAATCTAGGCGTGGGAGGGGCGGTCCAGACCGGCTTTCAGTTTGCGCTGCGAAATCATTATGATATTGCCGTTCAAGTGGACGGTGATAATCAGCACGATGTCAGTTTCCTCCCTACGCTGTTGGCGTCAGTTGTTAAGCACGAAGCCGATATTGTGATCGGCAGCCGTTTTCTGCGGCCTTTTTTAGGGTATCGCTCTTCCTTTGTGCGGCGCATTGGAATCCATTTTTTTGCTTATCTTATAAGTTTTCTAACACGGTATCAAATCACCGATCCCACATCAGGATTCAGGGCTTATAGCCGTAAGGCGATCCGCGTCTTTGCGTTTGATTATCCGCATGATTTCCCGGAGCCCGAGGCGATCGTGGTCGCCAAACGATTGGGGCTAAAAGTCGTTGAGGTGCCGGTCGAAATGCGTCAGCGAATGGCGGGAAACAGCTCCATCCGCTATTTAACGACCTTGTACTATATGATCAAAGTGACATTCGCCATTCTGTTGAATATGATCAAGAAAAGAAAGGTGACGGAGTTATGTTGACCGTTAAGGTCTTGGTTGTTTGTTTATCGATTTTGATTTTAACGATGATTTTTGAGCTTGTCCGTCGGGAGAGATTGACATTCAAATATGCCTTTGGCTGGATTCTGGCATCGATATTGTCCATTTTTTTAGCAACCTTTGAGCAATTCCTTTTTAAAATTTCCAAATGGCTGGGTTTTCAATTGACCAGCAATTTTGTTTTTTTTACCTTGCTGGGTGTTTTTATTTTTTTAGGTCTGGTCATGACCATTTTCCTCTGTCAGCAAGACAACCGCAACGACGCTATGGCGCAGAAAATCGGGATTTTAGAATTTGAGCTAAAAAAAATGCAAGATCAGTTAAAATCGCAAATCAAACCAGATGACGAACGCCCCCGCTAAAATCACGACACCACAGGATCAAGATTGGGACAATTTTTGGACACGCGGACAATCGCAGAAATTTTGCCGCGTCAGCTGGTCCAAGCGGCGGATTATGAAAATGCTCTGCCGCTATACGCATCCGGGACAGCGGGCTTTAGATGCCGGCTGCGGGAGCGGATTTTTTGCCAAATATTTTGCCGATCAGGGGATGACAGTCACGGCGTTTGATTATTCGCCGGTTGCCTTAAATATTACCAAACATACCACACAGGAGCGCGTACCAACAGTGTGCGGAAATCTTTTAACGGAATCGCTCCCGTCCTTGCTCGATGGGCGGTTTGATCTCATTTTCTCCGACGGGTTATTGGAACATTTCCCGCAACCCGATCAGGACACGATTATGCAAAATCTCATTTCTGTTTTAAATGAAAAAGGTTTTCTCATTACAGTTGTTCCTAACCGTTGGTCCCCTTGGGAAATTATTCGTCCGATTTTTATGCCGGGCATTGAGGAGAGGCCATTTGTGTTGAGTCAATTGGACAACTTGCATACGCGGCAGGGATTAAAAATTATCCAGCGCGGAGGATTGAATACGCTGCCATTTGCTTTTTCTTTTGAAGGATTAGTCGCAAAATATTTTGGCATGCTGCTTTTTACGGTGGCCCAAAAGAACTAATGACTATCGGTGATTCAATTGTTTCCGTCGTGATTCCGGCCTTTAATTGCGAAACCACCATCCGCCAAACCATCGAGGCAATCTTACAGCAGAGATTCTCTCCGCGCACACACATTATTATTGTGGATGACGGGTCAATCGATAAGACAGCCGAAATTGTTAAATCATATCCTGCCGTAAAATATATTTATCAAAAAAACTCCGGACCGGCTGCCGCGCGCAATCGCGGGGCCCAAGAAGCAGCGGGGGAATATATTTTTTTTACCGACGCTGATTGTGTCCCGCAGCCGGAGTGGATGGCGCGGATGATGCCGCATTTTCGTAATCCCGAAATCGGCGTGGTTGCGGGAAGCTATGGCATTGCTAATCCGGAAAATCTTCTTGCCAATTGCATTCACGCTGAGATTTTATTCCGCCATCAGAAGTTGATGCCGGATTTCCCTAAGTCTTTTGGCAGCTATAATTTCTGTCTGAGGAAAGAAGTGTTTTTAAAGGCCGGCGGTTTTGACCCTGTCTATCGTTTCGCGAGCGGCGAGGATAATGATTTGAGCTACAAAATTCTTAAGGCAGGGTATAAAATTTATTTTGAAAAGACCGCTTTGGTTGATCACTACCACACCGAGGACATGAGGCAGTATTTTAAAGAGCAATACCGACATGGTTTCTGGCGGGCCAAGATGTACCATGACCACCTTGAAATGTGGCGCGGTGATAATTACACTTTTTGGAAGGATATCATCGAAATACCACTGGCACTTTTTAGTCTTTTAAATTTATTTGTTTTTTTACCGTTTCCAGTATTTGTGCCGGCTGCAGCGCGATTTTCTGTTTTTTCTCTTATTTTTTTAGAAGTTTTTTATGGATTACGCATGCTGAAAGGCTTGCGTAAGGGTTTTTTCTTTGCGTTTGTTATGCTTTTAAGAGCGTTTGCACGAACCCTCGGTTTCTTCTCGGGAATTCTTCATTTTACTCTTCCAAAATCGTTTAAAAAAAGCAAATAAGTATTTGATATGAAAAGTACTTATGATAAAATCAAGTCATAAATAAATCAGCTTTTCTTTAACTATAATTATTAAGATTACATAATTATTATTTCTTATTAAATAAGTAATACATCCAATTCAATGTCTTACCATACCTTACTTGGCTTCAATAAAGAGCCCTTCTCTACCAGTCCTGATCCAGACTTTTTTTATCTTACCAAAGAACATGACATGGCATTAACAAGTGTCCTGATTGAGATCCGTCTGAAGCGAGGTTTGAATGTGGTTTTTGGCGATGTCGGTACCGGGAAGACGTCCCTCTCGCGTCGATTAATTCAAGAGCTGCGGCAGCGCGGTAATATGATTTTTCACATCATTCTTAATCCGTCTTTTGTGGATGAGCGGCAGTTTTTAACGTCTTTGGTCAAAAATTTCAATGTCGATTTTCCTTTTCATGTCGATCCCAGCAGAGAGGATATCCTGAATCTGCGGGATGCTATTCAAAAATTCTTGATAGAGAAATGCGTGAATGAAAGACAAACTGTTGTGTTGGTGATCGATGAAGCGCAGAAATTGAATCTTGCCACGCTCGAAACACTGCGTATTCTTTTGAATTTTGAAACTAATGAATACAAATTGTTGCAATTGATTTTGTTAGGGCAGGTCGAGCTATACCCTAAAATTATGCAGATGCCGAATTTTTTGGATCGCATCAGCTTTAAATATACGCTTAATCCTTTGGACGCGCAGGAGACAAAGGAGCTGATCCTTTTTCGTATGAAGCAAGCTGGGTACAACAGTACTATGCCTTTATTTTCAGATGAGGCCTTTTCTGAAGTTTACAGCTATACGCGCGGTTACCCTCGAAAAATCACCATGCTTTGTCATCAAGTCCTCAAAGAATTGATTATGCAAAATAAACCAGTCGTCGATCGGGAAATTGTCCGCGATGTGATTGCCAAAGAGCAGCAATTTATGCAGGCTGGTGGTTTGGCAATGACGAAAGATGCGAGTCCAGGCGGATTTAAAGAAAAAATTTAAATAAATTTTATGGACGTTTGTATATGAAATAAGAGTCCGATGGCCAAAGAAACCGCAGAGCAAAAACTTTTAAAACTGATTGAAGCCCAGGAAAAGGGCGCCACAGCCGCAACCGCAGCGGGCACGGCCGCTGTGCCAGTATCCAATGTCGCGCAGCAGATTGCCAACTCAGTGAAGGGACCTGAACTTACGATTACTTCGCTGCCTGGATTGAATACAATTTTCAGTTTTTTTAAAGGAGGCACAAGTAAGCCGCAGATCGCTTTTACCTTGCGCGAAATTAATTTTGTGATCATGGCCATCGTTGGCATCGTGCTTATTTTTTTTATTTTTGATTTTAAAAAAGGTATAAATTATGCGAGCCGCGGTTTTCATCTGAGCGTTGAATCAAAAATTGCCAAGCTTCCCGAGAATCTATTGCCACAGCTCAAAGAAATTTCCGATTATGTTTCCGTGGTGGCTCGCCGCAATATCTTTCAGCCGTTTGAGAAGAAACAAGAAGAACAGGTTGCGGCCACACCAGTGGATATTCAGCACATTATGGAAAAAACCAAGGATTTGCGTTTGGTGGGGATTTCCTGGTTGAGTTCATCGGATTCTGCATCGGCCTTGATTGAAAATACGAATAGCGGGACCACGTATTTCTTAAGAACCGGCGATCAAATTAATAAAGTGACGGTCAAAAAAATTTTTGCCGACAGCGTGATTTTAACTTTTGAAGGAGAGGATTTAAAACTTAGTCTATGACTCCGTTAGGCAAAAATCATTTACAGCCGAAAATCAAGGGATGCGGATGTTTTCTCATTGTCTTAGCCATTTTTATAATCGCAAGCCAGAACCTGACGCACGCTCAGCAGCCTCCCAAAGGTACTAGCCGACAAGCATCTTCCTCCAAAACACAATCTACCAATCCAGAATCTGCTGGCGAAGCCAAAGCCCCCTTGCCGAATCCCGCCAATATTGAGGCGATGGAAAAAATGCAGCTGCCGAATGCACAAGTAGCCGGCAAGCCCATTCTCATTGATAAAAACACAGAATCCCTTGATCAGCGGTTGTCCCGCATGATCACGCTGGATGTGCGGGAGATGAACATCATCGATGTCTTAAAATTTCTTTCGCTCAAAGGGGATTTCAATATGGTCACGAGCGGGAATGTGCAGGGACGGGTGACGCTTTATTTGAAGAATGTTTCCATTAAAGACGCGCTTGATATTATTCTCATCTCTAATAATCTTGCCTATTATTTGCAGAACGAGATTCTCAATATTCTTGGAGGGACGGAATACGAAGCGATGTTCGGGAAGCGTTTTAATAATAAACAACAGGTGGCGATCGTGAACTTAAAATATGCCAAGCCGGGTTATGTTGTCTCAGCCTTGGAAAGCATCAAAAGTGCCTTGGGTAAAATCATTATTGATGAGGACACGGGATCAGTGGTGATGATTGATACGCCGGAGTCCTTGGCGCAGATGAGGAAAAGCCTTGAGGAAATGGAAAAACCCATTGATGTTGTCGTTTATTCTCTGCAATATGCCAAGGCGGATGTGGTGGCGGAAAAATTGAAAGCGCGGCTGGATGCGCTGACGGTAGGCTCCATCACGATGGATGAGCGGTCCAATCAAGTGATTATCCGTGCCTTGCCGGGACGCAGCCAGGAAGTTGAGGCGATGCTCAAAGGACTGGACGTCCCTACGAAAGAAGTGTTGATTGATATTAATGTATTGCAAATTGTTTTAAAACCCAAGTTTGACATGGGCATCGACTGGAGTCTCGATTTTTCAAGTTTAAACGATCCCTGGCTTAAGAATTTAACATTCAAAAATACTTTTTTGAATGAGGGCAGTTTGTCATCCAGTGATAATCTCTCTAGCACTTTTACCAAAATCGGCGTTGGCAGTATCACGGTCAATCATTTTGCTTCATCAGTGAGGATGCTGCAGCAGGTGAGCGATACAAAAATTTTATCGAATCCCAAGATTTTGGTGACGAACAATGAAGAGGCGACGATTCACATCGGCGATACGGTTCCATATATTATCTCAACAACTTCGGGGACCGGGGATAACGCCATTACGAGCGAAGATGTCCGGTTTGTTGATGTTGGTTTGAAGCTCAATGTGAAGCCCACCATTAACGATGACGGCTTTGTCACCATGCGCCTGAAACCTGAAATCTCAACGGTTGTCAGCAGCCTTACCTCGAAAGGAGGCGGGATTCCACAGGTTAATAAAACCTTCGTTGAAACAACAGTGATGATTCAAGATGGGACGACGATTATTCTGGGCGGCTTGAAAAAAGATAACAAGGTTCATACAAAAAAGGGGCTTCCCGGGCTCATGGATATCCCTATTGTGGGTAGGATTTTTAGCCGGGCAACCGATTCTATTGAAAAAACCGAGATTGTCCTTTTTATCACGCCGCACATTATTACCGGAGATAAAAACTTATACGATATTAATGGGACAATTCAGCCTTCCAAGGATTATCGCGAAGCCGTAAAAGATGGCCCGGGGTTTGAGGACTCAAATTCAGGATCAACGCTGCAATTGAAGGAGTAACCGTGCGGAGTGTATCAGTCAGGGGGAGGTGCGTTGCAAAATATTTTTTCTTCATTTTGATTATATTTTTTTCAGTAATGACGCTGACTGAGTCCGCCGAGCGTAATCAGCGGGAAAGCCCTCCCAAAAAAGAAATTTCCTCTTTAGAAAAAGATATTAATCTGATCGAAACCGATATCGAAGTTGATCAAATTATCCCCGAGCTTGAGGGTAATGAAGATGCAGTCAAATCAGCCGCAAAAACTTCTTTGCAGTCGCCCGCAGATAAGAATGAAGGTATTCCCCTTAGAGAAGAACAGGTCATCGAGCTCAATAAAACTTTAAAAAACGTTATTGAAGAGAATGAAAAATTGCAAAAGGAAAAGCAAAGGCTGGATGACGAATTGCGGTCTTTGCGCGGTCAGCGGCAGATTGAAATCAATCGTATTAATGCGATGACTGAAGAAATGCGACGGATCAGGGCGCAGACAGAAGGGATTGTTGATTTAAATCAGAAGTATTCTCGCCAACTGGTTGACCTGCAGGTAACAATGAAGGACAAGGAACAGCAATATCAACTGAAGATCAAAGAATTGGAAGATCGCGTCCCGCAGGAAGATTCGAATGCAGCGCAGAATCAATTGGTTTATGAAAAAATTGATGCCGATGGGGAAGAAACTCAAGAAAATATTGTGGCTATGGTTGATCAATTTAACAAGGAAAGTGAGCGGCTTAAACAAGACACTGCCAAAGTTCATTACAATATGGGTAATATTTATTTTCACAAGGGTGAATATGAAAAGGCCGCAGGGGAATATAAAAAAGTGTTGAATTTAATGCCATCCGATGCCGCGGCGCATTTCAATCTGGCGTTTGTCAGCGGCGAATTTTTAGGAGAACCGGAGGTCGCTTTAAGGCATTATAAGGAGTATGTGTTTCTCATCCCGGAGGCAGCCGATAGGGACATGGTGGAAGAAAAGATTTTACAAATGGAATTAAAAGTAAGGACAAAGATTAACTCGCCCTTGGATAGTAAAAAATTTGATCAGCGATTTTGATTTTTTGTAGTGTAGTTTTTGTGAAATAAACCAGTTGATGCTGTAAAAAAATACGTTTAAGCAAATTTGCCGTCAAAAAGTTCTTAATTGAAGTCCAGTTGATCCCTGGCATGAAAAAATTTTTAAAGAATAAATTTTTTATTCCCCAAACGGGAAGGTATGTCTTGCTCTGCCTTCTTTTTTGGGGATTTTTTATGCCATCCGCCTTTGCCCAATATACTGGTTCGGGAAAGGACGGATATGCCTCTGCGGTTTCTGCTTCAGAACAGGCAGGGGCCGATGATTTAATTGATCATTTAACTTTTACCACCGGTGTCCCGGATTCAATCCCTAATGTGGCTTTTTCTCCACAGCCCGTCATTTCTATCCGTGATATAAAAGAAAATGTGGTGAATAGTACGTTGACAGTTACTCTTTCCATCTTGAATGACTCAGGAGGTTCATCAACTTTAGGAGGAACCACATCTATCGCAGCGAGTGCTGGTGCAGCCGACTTTGCCAATCAGGGTTTGAAAATTGATAAACCAGGTGACATGTTTACGCTTAAGGCATCGGTTACGGATGCTTCAAGTAACGTATACACGGGGACATCCAATTCTTTTCGTATTCGCCAGCCAACGCTTAATGCAGCCTTATTATATGATTATACAAATAAGTGGACCGTAACCGCTTGGTTAGTGGCGGATGGAAAGATTGTCGACATCACGGCGTCTGACACGGTGACCTCTACGTTTTCGATGTATGGCGCTGGGGCAGCTTCGGTAGTGAGTCAATGCGGCAGCGCAGCCTTTACGACGTCATGTAGTTCGCGAACTTTAACTTGCAGCGCTTCCACGGATCGGTGCACTACGGCCAATGATTTTAGTCCGGCGTCAGATTTGACAGTGAGCTATTGGCTGGAAACAACCATTGTTTTCAATAGTGTCACCTATACGGGAAAACAGCTTGTTGATGTGACGCAAGAGAGAACGCAGGAGATTTTAACGGATACAGCCGCTATTAATTGGACAAATATTTCAGATATTAAATCTGCCACTGACACAATTAACTGGACAAATATTACGGATATCAAAACAGCAACGGATTCGATCAATTGGCTGGATATTGGTGTGATAAAAAGTGTCACGGATAGCCAGGTTTCGGTTAACTGGGATGACATTGTGGTGATGAGCGGCGCTGGGATCAATTGGTCGGATATTGATATTATGAGTGATGTGGGAGTTAATTGGACAGATATTGATGTATTCAGTGACAGCGGGATTAATTGGTCTGATTTAGATATTTTGGGTGACTCGGGCATTAACTGGCTGGACTTGGATGTTCTCAGTGATAGTGGCATCAACTGGTCGGATATAGATACATTATCCGATGCGGGTATCAATTGGTTAGACATTGATGTTCTTGCGGATGCAGGGATAAATTGGATTGACTTGGATATTCTAAGCGATAGCGGCATCAATTGGCTGGATTTAGATGTTTTAGCTGATGCTGGTATCAACTGGTCAGATTTGGATGCCCTGAGTGATGCTGCGGTGAATTGGTTAAATATTGCGTACATGAGCGGGGCAGGTGTGAATTGGGATACCTGGATTAATTGGGATAACTTAGCGCAGCTTACAACCGCGGGTGTAAATTGGTCAGACTTGGATATTATGTCAGACGCTGGACTTAATTGGTATGACCTTGAGATTATGTCTGATGCCGGAATCAATTGGTATGATGTAGATATTTTTTCCGATGTGGGTATCAACTGGTCGGATTTGGACATTCTTACCGATGCGGGGGTGAACTGGCTGGATTTAGATGTTCTTTCAGATACAGGCATCAACTGGTCGGATATGGATATTCTCACAGATGCGGGAGTGAACTGGCTGGATTTGGATATTCTTTCGGATGCAGGAGTCAACTGGTCGGATATCGATGTGTTATCCGATACGGGGATTAACTGGCTGGATTTGGATATCTTAAGCGATGCGGGCATCAACTGGTCGGATATGGATATTCTCTTTGATGCGGGAGTGAATTGGCTGGATTTGGATGTGATTTCAGACACAGGTATCAAC
>CAYHTV010000077.1:0-9748 GCA_964359575.1 uncultured Planctomycetales bacterium | reverse complement strand
AATCCAGCTGTTGCCATAAAAAAAGCGGCCCATTTCGGATGGATTACTATCTTATAGTTTCCGAGGGGTATGGTTTTGATTGTTCCAGCCTTTTGCAATAAATAAATATTCATTGGCCCAGTACCACCACTGTTCTGCCTCCCATAAACCCTTGGCTACATATTCAATCCAATAGGTATAATCACCATCCATGTCACGTGTTTGTTGGATTATATCGTAATATTTGCTTTTATCTTTAGCCAAATATTGTATAGGGCTCCGATTGTATAGAGCTCCATATTTTGCTTTTTTCAGCAGACCCTGAATAGTAGGAATGCGCGGGATTAAAAAAGGCAAGATAATTTATTAAGAACTGAGGCGTTTAACCCCTCAACCACAACGCCGCGTGCATCGTCGCATTTGTATAAAACCCCGCCACAATGTCATCCAGCATAATACCGGCACCGCCGCCGCGTTCCTCGAGCTTATTGATAGGATAAATTTTAAACATATCAAACGCCCGAAAAAGAAAAAATGCCGTCCATATCACCGATGGCACGGCCGGCAGCATAAAAAAGGCAATCATTCCGCCTGCGACTTCATCAATCACAACACACGATGGGTCCTTTTTTTGCACAAGCGTCTCTGTCCTGCCGCTCGCCCAAAAACCGAGCACCGTTAAGGCCGCCAAAACGAGCAAATATATTTTATAATCTGGCCTCAGCCATAAATATAATCCAACACTCGCGACCGTAGCAATCGTTCCAGAGGCAAAAGGAAAATATCCTAGATAAAAAAACGTTGCGGCTAAGCGCGCTAAAAAGTTAAGCATACATACCTTTTCGATTATGCCAAAAGTAAAGAATACCGGAATAAAGGGTCAAAATCACCGTAATTAACATTAATCCGAAAATCCCGTACTGCCAGAACATAAGAATGCTCTCTGTCCAGCGCGTGGTGGCAATGGAGCGCTGTAAAATAATAGATATCAAAATCACCGAAATTGCAACTATTTGCGACACCGTCTTGCACTTGCCGGCCTTTTCCGCGGCAATCACCTTACCCCTACGCATCGCCAATAACCGCGAACCAGTCACCAAGGCTTCGCGCGCAAATATGATAAAAAACATCCACAGCGGAATCAATCCCATCTGCGCAAAAATGAAAAACGCCGCTAAAATGAGAAATTTATCCGCGATGGGATCCATGATCGCGCCAAAATTACTCGGTAAATTCTGCTTGCGGGCGAAATATCCGTCGTAATAATCGGTTAAGGAAGCCAAAAAGAAAATCACTGCCGCGATGATCGCCGCGATACGGCTGCCTTGAGCGAGGAACATCGCAAAAAAAGCAGCCAGCACAATCCGAGAGATGGTTAAAATATTGGGCAACTGCCTCATACGGCCTCCCCAGCCAAATCATACTCATAGGCATCGCGTATTTTGACAGTGACAAATTCCCCGATTTTTAATTCGTTTGTGGAATGCACATACACAAGACCGTCGACGTCCGGCGCATCGTATTCGCTGCGCCCCAAAAACATCTGTGGGTCACCTTCTTGCCGTTCTTCGACCAAAACTCTTAACGTGCGTCCGATATACCTCTCTTGCAGCGAATGGGAAATTTTCTGCTGCTCGGCCATCAGGATATTCATGCGCTCCTTTTTTATCTTGGCGGGAACTTGGCCCGGCAGATCATAAGCGGCCGTCCCTTCCTCTTGCGAATAAATAAAAACACCGACACGCTCAAAACGGTACTCTTTAACGAATTGCATAAGCTCGGCAAAATCTTCTTTTGTTTCGCCAGGCAGGCCGGTGATAAAGGTCGTGCGCAAACTCGCTTGCGGCATCCGGCGGCGGATTTTCTCAACTAAATCGAAAGTGCCTTGGGTTGTGATATTGCGATTCATACTTTTTAAAATATGATCGCTGATGTGCTGCAAAGGCATATCGATATATTTACAAATTTTTTCTTCACTGGCCATCACGTCAATCAATTCATCCGTCATGTGCGCCGGAAAAGCATACAAAAGACGAATCCATTGGATATTTTTTGCTGCGCGGACAATCTCGCGCAAAAGGTACGCCAGTTTTTTTTCGCGGTAAATATCCATACCGTAAGCCGTGATGTCCTGGCCAATAATATTGATTTCCTTAACTCCGCGGCTGTCCAACTTTTGGACCTCCGCCACAACCGATTCCATCGTGCGAGAAAGAAATTTGCCTTTGATCTTAGGAATCGCGCAAAAACTGCATTGGTTAAAACAGCTCTCGCAAATTTTCACATAGGCAAAATGTTTGGGCGTCAACGAAACCTGCTCCAGCAGGCGGTCTTTTTGGATCATCGGTGTGCCGAGAAAGGCGTCCACCTCTTTGAACTCTTTGGCCAAATCGGCCCCATAACGCTGAGCGAGACAGCCGGCGACAATCACTTTTTTAAGTTTGCCTTGTTTTTTTAATTCAATGAGATCCAAAATCGTATCGATGGATTCTTGACGGGACTCCTCAATAAACGAGCACGTATTAACAACGGCGATATCGGCTTTTTCAACGGCAACGATTTTGTGCCCTTTTTTCTTAAGCCCGCCGAGGAGCATTTGGGAATCGACGAGATTTCGGGCGCAGCCTAAGTTGATGAGCCCCACCTTCGCTCCTTGAAAGAGGCGCTGGCGCTTAAAATCGTCCGTGGTTTGAGGGAGGACGATACTGCCTTTTTTATTTTGTGTTGGTGAGATCATAGTCGGTATCCTGAGGAGAGCCTGCCGGACAGGCAGGCCTGCCTTCCGCAGGCAAGCTTACTTCTTTACGGACAGGCCATCTTTGGTCACAATCAATTTTCGAGCCAGGCGGTTGGACTTTCCTAAAGAACCGATAAGTTTTCCATTAAGCTCAAACTCAAGTTCATTAAGATTTTTTCCGGAGAGTTCAATCTTTTCTTGGGCGATCCATGACTCGACGGCACCCCGGTTTAACGGGGATTGAAAGACTACAACCCCATCCACTTTGACTTGCAGCCAACTGTTTTTCTTGGCACGAACCGTGAGACTCACCGTGGTTTGCTCCACGGATGCAGGGGCCGCTGTCATTGACGCTTTTGCTTCTGCTGGGGATTCCGTTTTAGTTTGCGGCTTTGGCTGCGGTTGAGACTCAACCGCCGGGGCCGGCGGAACAGCGGCAGCTTTAGATTCAAACTTTTTTACAACAGGTTTGATCAGAATTTTCTTTTTTTCTTGATTCGCTCGTGGTTTCATCTGCGTCAGAGGAGTGACTCGCGAAGCATTAGCGCGCTGCTCGACTGGCGGCCTTTTCGGTCTGGCGGTCATCCAATGCCCCACGGCTGAAACAATTTTAAAAAAAATAAAAAGCGCTAAAAGAACACCCGCAATCACGATAACTTGTTGAACTTTTTCATTAGAAAGAAAAGCCGGTAGATTATTTGATGCCTCATATTTAAAACGAACTTTTTTCAAAGGGCTCATAGGAAAACTGCCCAGCGGGCTTGGCGGACGCTTCATTTCTTTGGGGCGATCCGCGATATCATCTTGGATATGAATGCCGAGATACTGCGAATACATTTTGATAAAACCTTTATAATAAAATGTGGAAAGCGTGCGCACCGTGTACCCTTCCTCGATGGCCCGCAAGGCATCCATGGGAATTTTGGTGGCCTCATGCACCGTCTCCAGGCGGATGCCGCGGGATTCGCGGGCCTGCTTAAGAACGACACCTTTATGCGCTATGGGATTGTCCGCTGTCATCTTGTTTCATATTCCTCAGAAGCCATTCTTCGCGGTCGATCAATATGTCCCGCGGTTTACTGCCGCAATAAGGCCCAATCAATCCCTCCTGTTCCATCATATCAATCAAGCGGGCCGCCCGGGAGTAACCCAAACGCAAACGGCGCTGAAGAATTGAGGTTGAGGCCTGATTTGTTTCCATCACCAGTTTAACCGCCTCGTCATAAAATTCATCCTTTTCATCATCCACGGAAGTCGCGCTGCTGGGTCTATGCTGCAGAATTGATTCGTTGTATTCCGGTTCTTGCTGCTTTTTGATAAATTCAATGACGCGCTGAATTTCATGGTCTTTCACAAAACTGCATTGGCCGCGCACCGGCTTGGCATCACCGGGTTTCATAAAAAGCAGATCGCCGCGGCCTAAAAGATTTTCGGCGCCATTCATGTCCAGGACCGTGCGCGAATCGACCTTGGAGGCCACCTTAAATGAAATCCTCGCCGGAAAATTCGCTTTGATCACTCCCGTAATGACGTCAACGGAAGGGCGCTGTGTGGCTAAAATCAAATGGATGCCCACGGCGCGGGAAAGCTGGGCCAGGCGCGTGATGGCGCTTTCAATCGTTTTCGCGGCCACCTGCATGAGATCGGCAAGCTCATCGATGATGACCACGATATACGGCATCGTGTGGCCTTTCGCGTGGTACCCTTTGATATTTCTCACGCCTTCTTTGGAAAGTGTCGTGTACCGTGATTCCATTTCGCTCACGACCCAATTCAAGGCTGATGCGACTTTTTTGTAATCCGTGACCGCTGGGCACAAACAGTGCGGCAGGCCGTTGTATTGCGTCAATTCGACCATCTTCGGATCCACCATTAAAAATTTGACCTGATCCGGCGAGGCATGAAATAACATCGACATAATCAAACTGTTCACGCACACGGTTTTTCCCGATCCAGTAGTCCCGGCAATCAAAAGATGCGGCATCTCTGTCAAATCAGAAATAATCGGCTGGCCGGCGATGTCCTTTCCAATCGCCAGAGTTAAACGCGATTCGGAATTAATAAAATTGTTATGGGAGATAACGTCTTTGAGATACACGGAGGCCGACGCGCCATTAGGGACTTCGATGCCAACCCGGTTTTTCCCAGGAATGGGTGCCACAATCCGCACCGACGGCGCTTTCATGGCTAAGGCAATATCATCAGCGAGTGTTACAATCCTCTGGACTTTAACGCCGGGGGCCGGCTCTAATTCATAGCGCGTAATGACCGGGCCGCGCTCAATATCCGCCTCCCGCACGCTCACATTAAAATCATTCAAGGTTTCCTCAAGGATTTTGGCTCCCGCGACCAAATTATCCTCCAGCCGGCTGGAAGAAATCGCCGGCGGATTATCCAACAAATCCGGAAGAGGGATTTGATAATTTCCCACCACTTTCGGCTTTTCCTGCAGAATGGCCTTTTCATCCTTGGGTGGTGTCGCGATATGAATTTTTGGCTTTTCCAGTCGCGCCATGATGGATTTAGGAAGAGACTCTTTCGTTTGCGCATTTTTTTCTTCCTCGGCACTCTTGATATTCTTAATCAAAGACTTAACCTTCTCCCTTTCCTTGAGCCACGTCCTGGTCTTTTCTTCAATACGGGAATTCTTTACATTCGGCCGCATCTGCAACTTTGCCGCAGGGGCCGGAATCTTGGCTTGCACTTTTCCGTGGAATTTGCTTAAAAAGGCTTTGAAAGATTCGATGCCCTTAAGGACTATAGGAGAAATTAAGAATTCACCAATCACAATCATCGTCAATGCCGTGATCGTAGTCAAAATAATATAGGCGCCCGTGCGGCCGGAGTATTGCAGCAAAAAATCAGAGACCACAAACCCCACCACCCCGGATCTTTGAAATCGCTGGGTCACGGCCTCCGGCCCGAATAAACTAAACAAACCGCTTAATGAGCAAAAAAGGACGCCGATGCAAATCAATTTAGCGAGGGAAAAATTTAAATCGCGGGAGGCAAATTTATTCCAGCTCCAAAAAAATAAAAATACCGCTGGAGCATAAGCGCTGTAGCCAAAGATAAAAAATAAAGCCCCAGCCATATAAGCGCCCACAATACGGACGAGATTGTGCGCTGGGACATTCGGGTGAGAGGTGTACCAGGGAATATCTTCGGGAACAAAAGAAGCGAGGCTGGCCAGAAGAATTAAACTCGCGGCCAAGATAAGAATGGCCTTTATTTCATTAACATGTTCATGCTTCATTCTCGGCTTGCTTTTTGCTTAGGTTGATACGTTTCATCTCGTCAATTTCGATCAATTTGACCTTAAAGGCATCGCCAAGCTTAACCACCGAGTTAACATCCTTGACATAACTGTTAGACAATTCTGAAACGTGTACCAATCCTTCCCGCCCCGGCAAGAATTCACAAAAAGCGCCAAAGTTCATGATGCGCTTGACTTTCGCGGTATATATTTTACCAACTTCCGGTTCTTCCGTCATGCCTTTTATATAAGAAATGGCTTTCTCTCCGGCCTGTTTCTCTACGCAAGCCACTACGACCTTGCCCGTGTCATCGATATCAATGGACGCAACGCCTGTTTCTTCGATGATTTTCTTGATAACTTTTCCACCGGGGCCGATCACTTCTCCAATTTTTTCAGGGCTGATCTGGCAGGTGAAGACTTTCGGCGCATATTCCGAAATTTCCGCTTTCGGTTTGGCAATCGTGGCATACATTTTATCCAAGATGATCATACGGGCATCATTCGCTTGTTCCAACGCCTGGGAAAGCAAATCCAAACTGATCTGTTGAATCTTAAGATCGAGCTGAATTGCCGTCACTCCCTTGCGTGTCCCGGCGACTTTAAAATCCATATCGCCAAAATGATCTTCTAAACCCATAATATCGGTCAGGAGGACTGCCTTTTCCTTGCGAGTGATTAATCCAATGGATATACCCGCAACCGCGTCTTTAATGGGAACACCCGCATCCATCAAGGCTAAACTCCCGGCACAGACCGTTGCCATACTGGAAGAGCCATTGGATTCTAAAATTTCTGAGACCACGCGAACGGTGTAAGGAAAATCGTCTTTGGAAGGTAAAATAGCCCGTAAGGCCTTGGCCGCTAAAGCGCCGTGCCCAATTTCCCGCCGGCCGGGGCCGCGCATCGGTTTTGTCTCACCAACGCTAAAAGACGGAAAATTGTAATGCAGCATAAAGCTTCGATAGGTGATGCCGTCCAGCGCTTCCACCATCTGTTCATCCATTTTGGTACCCAATGTCACAACAGCCAAACTTTGGGTTTGCCCGCGGGTAAACAAGCCCGCCCCATGGGTCCGGGGAAGGACATCCACTTCGCAGGACAGCGACCGAATCTCTTTAAGTCCCCGGCCGTCAGCCCGACGGTGCTCATCAAAAATCATGCGCCGGACCTCATCGTATTCAATCTGGCCAAACAGCATTTTAATTTGCTCAACCGTTGGCCCTTCATCATCTTGCTTGTAAGCTTCAAAAACACTCATGTCACTGGTTAATTCATCCAAAAGATCATTGAGGGCGTCCTGACGGTCCTCTTTTTCAGCAATACTGTAGGCATCCGTTAAACGATTTTTAGCTAACTCCCTTACCTTATCCATTAACGCAACATTTTTAGAGACTAATTGAACTTGCAATTTTGGCTTTCCCATTTCTTTGCGCAGTTGATTTTGAATGTCAGCAATGGGTTTGAGGGCTTCATAACCCAATTTAAAAATCTCGCGAATCTTGCTCTCCGGGACCTCCATGGATTCCCCTTCGATCATAATGATGCCCTCTTTGCGGCCAGCAACCACAAAATCCACAACGCTTTCTTCTCTTTGCTTATACGTCGGATTAATAATGAGTTGGTCATTAACCAAACCGATGCGCACCGCCCCGATGGGGCCGTCAAAAGGAATGTCAGAGACCAGCAAGGCAGCCGAGGCTCCAATGAGAGCCATGACATCGGGATCATTATCTCCATCATGGCTTAAAACCGAAGCCACCACCTGCACTTCATTCAATAATCCTTCCGGAAATAACGGCCGAAGAGGCCGATCGATAAGTCGCGAGGTTAAAATCTCCTTTTCCGTGGGACGGCCTTCCCTTTTAAAAAAACCGCCGGGGATTCGTCCCGCAGAATAAGTTTTCTCTTGATATTCCACCATAAGGGGAAAAAAATCCACTCCCTCTCTGGGCTTTCTCGACATACACACTGTCACCAAAACAATAGTCCCTCCACAGGTGACCGTGACCGCTCCATTGGCCTGCTTAGCCAATTTACCGCTTTCAATAATTAAATTCTGTGCCCCGAAGGGAATTTCAACACGCCCCATATTTTCCATGGATGACCTCATTTACGCAGATTAAGTTTTTTGATTGTTTCGTCGTATTTTTGGGGGTCGTTTTTTTTCAGATAGGCCAAAAGGCGTCGTCTTTTGCCAATCATCATAAGAAGACCGCGACGGGAATTAAAATCTCGGCGATGAACTTGGAAGTGCTCGGAAAGATAATTAATCTTTTCAGTCAAAAGCGCTATTTGAACTGCCGGAGACCCTGTATCTTTGGCATGAATTTTAAAATTACCAATAACCTCTGTCTTTTTGTCCTTCACTAAAGCCACAACTGTATCCTCCTTTTAAACACGAACGAGTTTGGTCTTAAATTTTTGCATTAGTATACTATTAGTATATATAATAGTCAAGTTTTTAGACACGTGAGGTGCGGGAGGTGGGGATAGGCTGATTTATCCTTTTCGCCCGTTTTGGGGGACTCAATCATGCAAAAAAACTTTTACTTTTTTGGAAGCATAAAATTGGCGGTCGCCTTTGGCCAAAAATGATTCTCAAGAAAATCGCGCATTTTCTGCACGGTGGCAGGGCCGGGATGCGGACTGTCCGTCATTACTATTTCATCCTCGGGAGGTTTTCCTAAAATAATTGTTTTCTCTTTCACGCTCCCACCGGGAATAATAATTGTTTTCATCTTGGTAGAATCTTCCGCGGCCTTTTTCGATTCGCCAATTCCTCTCTGATAGTCCTTATATTCCTCCCAAAATTTGAATTTTTTGCCGTCAATAAATACCTCTACAGCATCCTTTTTACTTGTCTGGTTTTCTTCGGCTCGCAACTGAGAAATGAGGCAAAAGCCAATCATTAAACATGCGAAAAAATTTAAAATCGGGATGATCATTTTGAGTGACAGCTGTTTCAACTTTTAGTTGCTCCCGAACGATTTTGCAAATATACTTATAATGCGATGAAAAAATCACTTGGCCTTCTTTTATTTATTGTGGGTGTTATTTGGGCGGCAATTTTATTTTTTGGCTTTGTGGTCAGCCTCAAAAAAACATTTAAACAGCCAACCCACAATAAAGACCGCACGGCAACAAAGCTCTTGGAGGAACAGCGCCAAAGAACCGCTGATCTGGCAGAACAGCAAAAGCGCCTCGTGGAAGACCGCAAATCACGCCTGCGTGACATGCAAAGAAATCGGTAATACCCTCAACAGTAATTTCTAAAGATTAATAAATCAAAAAATTTAAGTAGGGTCGCGGGCATTAAGGATACGCTCCGTCATTTCCTCTTCATACAGCTTGCTGATGGCGCTTAATTCTCTTTTGCCCAAAAAATGAACGATAGCTTTCTCAACAGCGCCTAAGCGGATTTTTAAGTAAAGGTAATCTTTATTAAAAATGCCTTGTTTGGGATCAGCGAACTTTTCCGTGAGCGCCGACATTTCCTTCTTATTCATATATTCTTCGAATCCCACGATGTGGTCGACCAAGTCGTTTTGTATCGAACCTTTTAAGGATTTCAGCTCATCGGCAACAAAATCATCCACCAAGAGCTGAGTGAATTTACGCTCAATCCGCTCAAACGATTCCTTAGTCGTTTTATAACACCAGATAAGGTAACGGCGGATAAGTTTTTTTTCGTAGGAAGTCAGCTTTTGCCGTTCGGTCATTCAAGAAAACTCCTCACTTCGTTCGTACTGATTTTCCCTTAAATATTTTAGAGG
>CAYHTV010000076.1:0-9763 GCA_964359575.1 uncultured Planctomycetales bacterium | reverse complement strand
CCAAAGGGGAGAAGGAATTATAACATCAGAAATTAATGTTACAATGTACTAGCTGTTAAAAACTCCTCTCCTATGCAGGCCGACTTTCCTAAAGAATTAGAAGAAGTCGGCACAGTAATGGCTTCCTCTAAAATTTTAGGAAAGCCATACAGCAAAGAAGTTACGACGCACTTACTTTTCTAAAAATTATTAGAGGAAGTAAGTGCTGTACTGATTTCCTCTAAAATATTTAAGGGAAAATCAGTACGAACGAAGTGAGGAGTTTTCTTGATATTTGTGCGCGGAGTTTAGATAAATTTTTCTTGAGAAGCAGCCGGTGATTAACTTGAGTTGGTGTGGTACTGTTTCAACTATTAATGATGGAGGGCCAAATGCCAGAAGATAAATCAATACTCGATGACCATCTCCCATTCAGATTTTTAACTGGCACCATTGTTTTGACAACATTTGTGCTCTTGTGGTTAGGATGGTCTAGTTACCGGGCTTACAATTTAGCTAAAACAGCGAATGATCTTTCAGCTCAAGCGCATCGCCTACAGGGGAAGATCCTTCATTTGGATGAGGTATTGACAATGTCTGCCCGGATGCGCGCGGCAACCGGAGATTTAATGTGGGAGGAACGCTACCGTTTTTTTGAACCGCAATTAGATGCCGCCATCAAAGAAGCCATTCAGATAGCCCCAGAAGTTATTAGTGGGAAAGCGGCGAAACAGACAGACGCTGCCAATATAGTGCTGGTTCAGATGGAAAATGCATCTTTTGAATTGGTTCGTCAGGGACGAAATGAGGAGGCCAAAAATATCCTCTTTGGTGAGGAATATGAAAAACAGAAAAGGATTTACGCGCAGGGCATACAAGAATTTACAGCCCACTTAATCGGCTCAGTCAACAAATCTATTGAGGCCAGAAGTCAGATTGCCTATTTTGATATATCCACAATGGTCATCGCATTGGTTGTCTTGGTATTAGGATGGGGACTCGTTTTAAGAATGGTGCGCCGGTGGGAAAAAATTATTCTGGAGAAGAATCAATTGCTGCTGCAGCGTTCCATAGATCTTAGCGATCTCAATAATTCTCTGGACGCGAAGGTTAAAGAGCGCACGCGGGAATTGGAATCTTCTCGCATCATGGCCTTGGAGATGGCTGAACAAGCCCATCAGGCCGAAGCAGAGATGCGTGTCAGTGAAGAAAGAAGTCGCTCCATCATTGAAACAGCCAATGACGCCTTCGTTTCTATTGATGAGGCGGGGGCTATTACCCAATGGAATCATAGAGCGGAAACGGCTTTTGGCTGGTCTCGTCAAGAAATTTTAGGGAAGAATTTGGCTCAGACCATTATTCCTAGCGAGTACCGCGAGGCTCATAGAAAAGGTATGGAGCATTACTTGAAGACACAAGAAGGTCCCGTATTAGGAAGAACGGTAGAGCTGCCGGCCCTTCACCGGGATGGAAGGATTTTTCCCATTGAAATCACGATATGGGCTAACCGCGTTCAAGAAAGACATCAATTCAATGCCTTTGTCCGTGACATTTCAGAGCGTAAAGAAGCGGAAAAAAAATTGCGGGAAACGTTTGAGCAGCTTCAAAAAGCCCATGATGAGTTAAAACAGGCGCAATTGCAGTTATTGCAATCAGAAAAGCTGGCCTCCATCGGTCAATTGGCCGCTGGGGTGGCGCATGAGATCAATAATCCAGTGGGGTTTATCAGCAACAATATGGAAATTTTGCAGGAATATATTAAACATTACGCGAAGATTGTGCAGATGATGGGGAATTTAAAGAGGGAAATGGAAGATGGGGATATAGAAAAAGCGAAGCTGACTCTTTTTGGGATCAAAAAATTTGAGGAGGATATCAATTTAGACTATATTATGAGCGATGTGAATACGCTCATGGAGCATTCTGGACGCGGATTGGAAAGAATCAAAAAGATTGTGATGGATTTAAGGACATTTGCCAGAGAGGAGAATGTGGAGACAAGGGAGTTTATGAAAGTTGAGGAGGTTATTGATAGTATTTTAAGCATTGTGCAAAACGAGCTTAAATATAAAGCTGAATTGATCAAAGAATATGGCGATACAGTCTTAGTTAAAGGCAGTCCCCAGCGATTGGGACAAGTATTTGTTAATCTCCTGGTGAATGCATCCCAAGCGATAGAGGAAAAAGGAAAAATTACCATAAAGACCTATCGGCGAAATAAGTATGTGTGTGTCGATGTTACAGACACGGGCAGAGGAATTCCCCCGGACAATTTAAAAAAGATTTTTGATCCTTTTTTTACCACGAAGCCGGTTGGGCAGGGAACGGGACTGGGATTATCGGTCAGTTATGAAATTGTTAAAAAACACGGCGGAGAAATTAAAGTAACTTCAAAGGAAGGAGAAGGGACAACGTTTACCGTGATGCTGCCGATTGAAGAAAAGAAAATGTGAAAAAGCAAAGGTGAGTAGGAAGATAGCGCGGATTTTATTATTGTGAAGGAGACAGCGCAATGACCAAAGAAATTCAAGTTTTGTTCTTAGATGACGAAGAAAGTATTCTCGATGGAATCCAGCGGCTTTTTATCAAGGAACCCTATGGGATCTTTACTACCAGCAGTGCGGATAGAGCCAGGGATATCCTCAGCAAAGAAAAGATAAAAGTTATGGTCAGTGACCAGCGCATGCCGGAAATTCACGGCGTTAAATTTTTGCAGGAGGTTAAAAAAAAGAATCCCGATGTCATCAGGATTCTTTTTACCGGGTATACTGATTTTTCAGCGGCCGAAGAGGCCATAAATGTCGGCGAAGTTTATCGGTTTATCAGCAAACCTTGGAAAACGGCTGAACTGTTATCAACCATACGTCAATCTATTGAGCACTATAATTTGGTTGTTGAAAACAGAAAATTGTTTGAGGAAACAAAGACTAAAAAAGAAGAGCTTGAATTGGCGAATAAGAAATTAAAAGCGATGTATGAAATGCAAAAAGAATTCACTTCAACTGTTTCTCACGAATTGCGCACTCCTTTGGCTTCGATCAAGACAGCCATTGATATTGTGATGAGCGGGACCGCGGGAGATTTAACCAAAGATCAAAAGAATTTTCTAGGAAAAGCCAAAGATAACGTTGACCGCCTAAGCCGCCTGATTAATGATATCCTCAATCTTTCGAAATTAGAATCGGGGAAAATGCAATTAAAAATGGAAAAATGTAATATCAATAATTTGATCAAAGAAATAGTCAGTCTTCAAGAACCCGTCGCTAAACATAAAGGACTTCAGTTGAAGACAGAGCTTGATTCTCAACTTTCCATGATCCTTATGGATTCAGATCGGATTGTGCAGCTGGTAAGTAATTTGATGAATAACGCTATTAAATTCACCGAAACAGGCGGGATTATCGTTAGCAGCAGGAATCATCGGGATTCTAATCATATCCAGGTTTCTGTTAAAGACACCGGGCCGGGCATTAAAGAAGAGGACATGCCAAAATTATTTCAGAAATTCCAACAATTGGGAGATCCGGCGACTCGGCAGACGGGCGGAACCGGATTAGGCCTCGCCATTTGCAGAGAAATCATTAATCAGCATGGCGGGAAAATATGGGTTGAGTCTAAGTTGGGAAAGGGAACAGAATTTCATTTTATCCTTCCCATTGAAGAGCGAAGGAAGGAAAAATGAACGATAAGAAAATAATTCTAGTGATTGATGACGAAGTCGATTTGGCCGAGATGATTGGGTTCCAGCTGATGGCCAGAGGATTCGAAGTGGTCACGGCGCATAATGGTCAGGAGGGGCTGGAACGATTAAAGACAATCAATCCGCAGTTGATCATCTTAGATATGAATATGCCCAAAATGGGAGGAATCGATTTTTACAAAAATATCTGTGATAGTTCTGCCAATCCCCGCTATCCGGTTTTTGTTTTAACGGCCAGGGCGAATATGGAGAAATTATTTAAAGATTTCAATGTCGCGGGGTTTTTAGCGAAACCGTTTGAAATAGGAGAATTGGTGGAGAAAATTGAAATGATTATCGCTGACAAAGGAAACGCCGCAAATACGCAAAACACGGCCTTGCCCGATGTTTTAGAAAAGCCAGCGGCCAAAAATAATATCAAAATTGACATTTCACTCAATGAGGAACTTGTGCTCACCGATTCGATGGTTGAACGGGACAAGGCAAAACCAGAATTGGGTCACTCTCAGGTTGGCACAGAAGGAGAAAAACGGCAAGAAAATAAACCCGATCCTAAAAGAGCCGCGCGGGGGAATAAAAAAATTCTCATTTTAGAAAATGATATAGAGGCCATGCGCTGGTTAAGGAGTATTTTTACGCACTTAGGGTGTCTCATTGAAGTTGCCATAACGCCCGAAGAATGTTTGAAAAAAACAAGGCAGTCCACGTATGATTTAATAATTTTGAAGCATTTTGTTGAGCAAACCAACACCGAAAATTTAGCCGGCCGTATCAAGGAGATGCCCCAATTCTATCGGGTGCCCATCATTGTTTATAATAATATTTGGCAAAAAAGCCAAGAAATCCATCCTGCCGATGACAAAGAAGCCTCGGTCATGTTGAGTGCCGAGGGCAATGAAATGTTAAAAAAGGCCAAACAATTTCTCATGTAACAAGAAAATATTCTTGTTTAAGCCATTATCGTGGAATAAATATTCTATGGATATTATGTTAGCCCTGCCGTTTTTATTGTTTTGGTCTGCGGTCCTCTCTTTTATTCCGATCACGTTTTATTTAATGGTTAAAAATCCTCCCATTTATAAAGCGCAAGAGGCGATATCCAAGGGCATCTTTATTTTAGGGCAAGATGCCCAGATGCGAAAAGATAAAAGGGTCAGGGTGCGGACCGTCGCAATGGCTTACAGTATATGTTTGCTTTTTTTTACCTTTGTTTATGCCGTTAATCGTTTGAATAATCAAGAGGGAGTTGATCCATTTGATATTTTATCGACGCTGTCTATTCTGTTCTTTTGGTTTTCGGTTTTGTCTTATTTCCCAATAGCTGTTTATTTATTTATCAAAAATCCATGGCGATATAAAGAAGAAGGGGTTTGTTTGACAAGGATTTATGTTGCTTATGGTTTGGGTATACTTATTTTTTCGATATTTTTTGCCGTGAATTGGCTGAAAAACGGAGAATTTCTCTTACAGGCAGAGGAAATTTTTGTGTCTTTGTGCACTATGTTTTTTTCCTCAGTGGTTATTGCTTATTTACCAATTTTAATATATGTGTATGTGAAGAAGGCTAGCCCTTATAGGATAAAAAAAGTGCATCCCAACATCATTTTTATTATTTATAGCGTGTGTTTTCTGGTTTTTTCCAGTATTTATGTTGTCAATTGGATAAGTGACAAGCGCGCCGGGATTGTGTATAAATCTTTGCGTGATTATTTCTTGTTTTATTAAGCTTTACGTCATGTGCGAGTTTTTATTATCTGTGTCATTACGAGGAGCCGCAAGGCGACGAAGTAATCTTTTTTCTATTAAAGATTGCTTCGCTTCGCTCGCAATGACACGAAATTTGCACACGGCGTTAAGCTTTGTACAACCATTAGCAATATTGACTACCTTCTGCTTTTGGTTAAGCAAAGGTCCATAAGAGGCGAATTAAGAATATGAGTGCGCCAAGCAAGCTGAGATTTCCTTCCGAACTCATTGCTGTCTCCCGCCGGGCAGGCAAGGCCATTGGTGACTACCAAATGATCGAGGCTCAAGATAAAATCGCGGTGGCTGTCTCAGGAGGCAAGGACAGTATTTCGCTTTTGCATGTCTTACGCCATCGCCAATTGGTTGCGCCCATTAAATTTGGATTTACCGCGGTGCATATTGATTTTGAATTCGCGGATTTTGATCCGCAGAAATTGATTGAGTATTTTGAGCGCGAGAAATTCGAGTATATCGTAGAAAAGGTCGATTTTTTACAGCATAGGAAAGTATAAAACTTTCCTAGCTGCTAAAAACTCCTCTCCTATGCAGCAAAGAAGTTACGACGAACGAAGTGAGGAGTTTTCTTGAAGGGAGAAAAGTGGGAAGAGATCGATTGCTTCTGGTGGTCGCGCAACCGCCGCAAGGCGCTTTTTGAGCTCGCGGATCGCCAGGGGTTTACGAAAATCGCTTTTGGCCATCATATGGACGACATCGTTGAGACGATATTGTTGAATCAATTCTACCGCGGAGAAATCGGGGCCATGCGGCCTAAACAAGTATTATTCGATGGAAAAATTGTGATTATCCGCCCTCTGGCTTATGAACGGGAAGAAAATATGCGGCTTCTTGCGGAAAAATTGGATATCCAGTCTATCGGCGGGCAATCCAAGTGCGCCAATGATGCGACGTCTCATCGGATGCTTATTAAGAAAATGCTGCGCGGATTTGAAGAGGAAACCCCCAATATTGTTAAAAATGTATTCCGCAGTCTGCAGAATATCAAGGCGGAGTATTTGTTGGAAACTCAAAAGTAAAAAGTCAGGCCTCTCTTCGACGAGAGGCATGGATTCCCGCCTTCGCGGGAATGACAGACTTTATATTCAAACGCGAAAGTCCCAAATTTGTAACTTTATGAATCAGATTCATGACATCCTCAATTTTTGGTTCGAGGGCATTACCGATGAGACACCCATCGATAAAAATGGGAATCCTTTTAAGAAATGGTTTGCAAAGGATACGAAATTTGATGCCGAAATACACGCGAGATTCGCGGACGATTTAGTGCGGGCGCAAAACGGCCATTATCGCAGCTGGGACAAAACCAGCGATGGCCGTTTAGCCCTTGTCATTCTTTTTGACCAATTCTCGCGGAATCTCCATCGGGGAACGCCAAAAATGTTTGAAAATGATCCTTACGCATTGAATCTGTCCTTGCGTTCTATAAAAGAGGGAATGGACAAACAGCTTTTTTTAATTTATCGCATTTTTTTATATATGCCGCTCATGCACAGTGAAGAGCGTGAAGATCAGGAAATTTCCCTAAAATATTTTGCCGGATTGATCAACGAATCCAAACAAAAAAAATCTTCCAATGCGTCTTATTACGAATATACTTTGGGTTATGCCAAGCAGCATCACGCCATTATTGAGCGTTTTGGCCGTTTTCCGCACCGCAATGCTATTCTGGGCCGTGTCTCGACTCCCGAAGAAGTTGTTTTTTTGACAGGAGCTAAGGCCACGGGCTTGCCCGTGGATTTAGCTGCAGTACTTGCCCGTGGTTTCATGCCACGGGCAAGTGGCGACCCGAAGGGTCGTCCCTTGACTCAACCAGGTTCTGCTTTTTAAAATTGTGATTGGAGCCATCAAAAGAAATTTGTTTTTAGCCAGCCGCTTTTTTCTGGCTTTATGGAGTTTACCGCAATCGCCGCCAGTCGCGGTGAGGAGCGCCAAAGAAAGCAAGAAAAAAATATTTTTTTACTTAGAGAGTTAGTTTTAAATAGCGAAAAATTATTTTGTAAAAATAGCTGGATATTTTTTTTTTATATATTAGAATATCAATCAATGAGAAAGGAGGTGTAGCAATGAAGAAAATATTGATTTTAGTTATGGCGGTGGTTTTTTTGGGCAGTTTATCTACTCCTGGCTTTGCCTTATTGAGAAAAGACAAGGGGCTTATTAAGGGAGAAATCGTCACTGCCGATCCCAAGACGATGATGATATCGGTTCGTGACTCAGATGGAAAAATTGTCCAGCTTAAGGTTAAAAAACCTTATCACGCCAATTTTGCTCCCGGTACCAGAGTAGGGGTTATCGTTGACCTAAAGACTCGCATAGCGACTCAGGTTAATCCTTTGAAAAAAGGCAGATAATTCTTCAGCATCGGTATCCGCAATGCAGCTTAATTTTTCATTAAAATTACCTTGTGAGATGGATGTCTTACAAGGTAATTTTTTTGTTATTTTCTTATTGGGATCGCCCTTTGTGAAAAACTTTAATTCCCTCGAAAACGAGAAAAATGGTAAGGGCAAAAAGAATTAGGCTGGTGAGGCCGATCGGATCCGCGGTGATTTTTCCGCTGATAAGGTTTAAAAGCCAAGGTTTAATAATGAGAAAAAGAGAAAGCAGCGCTACCGCCATCATAAAAATCGATGGCAAGAGGGTGATGTAAAATTTTAAGCGGATCTTATAAAGCCATAAACTTAACCCAAAAAGCACAATAGCGGCCAAAAGCTGATTGCTCGATCCAAAAACCGTCCAGAATAATTTCCAGCCTGGGATGACATTGCCCCCCGCATCCGTAATCTTTCGCGTCACAAAAATAAGCGGCAGCAGTAAAGTGATAAGTGTTGCAATGTACGGACTCAGCGCATTTCGCCAGCCGGTGAGTTCTTCAAAAATATAACGCCCCAGCCGGGTCGCTACATCCAGAGTGTCGTACACAAAAGTGGCAAAGGCCAATAAGGCAAAATTCAAGGCGAATTCCCTGTTGACTCCAATATTGTTTAAAAAGGTGGCAACTCCACTCGCAAAAATTTGGCTGGGATCTTTAAGCCCCTTGATTTGCTCGGTGGTTAAAAGAAGTAATGTTGCTAACGCCATCACCGCGACAAAACTTTCCAGAAGCATGCCGCCGTAGCCGATGATCCGGGCGTCGTTCTCTTTGGATAATTGCCGGGATGTCGTGCCGGAGGCAATGAGGCAATGAAACCCCGAGCATGCCCCGCAGGCGACCGTTGTGAAAAGTAACGGCAGTAAAGGCAATCCTTGGGGATTCGTCCAGCTGACAAAGGCAGGATATTGAATAACATAATGCTGAGTAAAACTTCCGATGATGAGTCCGATAAAGCTCACCCCCGCGGTAAGTGTCAAAAAGATTCCTCCTAAATACCCCCGCGGCTGGAGGATGAGCCACATCGGCATGATCGCGGCAAGAAAACAATACACTAAAAGCAACACATTCCAGCTCATGCGCAAGTCCAATCCCAGCATAGGTTGAATTTGCAAAGGGATAATCGGCCCTAAATAAATACACACAAATATCAGCGGTAGAAAAATAACTGTCACGAGAGCCAACGGCGGTTTAAATATTTTTAAAACGATCCCCATGACAAACGCAAGCAGCAGGTACAGCATGGAAGAGGATGCGGTGCCGGGGCCCCGCAGAGGGTCAATGAAGGTGCTGGCCGTCACATCGGTAAAGGCGGCAATAATGTAAATCAAGGAAAACCAGAGAAATAAAAGAAAAATAATATAAGCCTTGCGGTTCATTGTGGCCCGGATCACCTCCCCAATGGATCGGCCATCGTTGCGGATGGATGCCACAATAGAAACCATATCATGGACGCCCCCGATAAAAATGCTTCCCAAGATGATCCATAAGAAAGTCGGCAGCCATCCAAACCACATCCCTGCCAGGATGGGGCCTACGATAGGCCCGGCGGCAGCGATGGCCGAGAGGTGCTGGCTTAAAAGATAAAATTTATCCGTAGGAATAAAATCCTTTTCATTGCGAAAGCGCTGGGCGGGTGTGGGGGAGGCATTGCGCAGGTTAAGGTATTTGCTTAAAAAAGCACCGTAGGTCAAATACCCACCGGCTAAGAGAAATATGGCAATAATAACGAGAAGTAGGAGATTCATTTCATTCGCAGGATTGAAATTAATACTCTCATAATATATAGCGAAAAGATATCGACGGCAAGCAATAAGTCAATCCTTTGCCCTTAAAAAACTTTTTGAATAATTTTAGAAAAAAGCTATTATGTTATAGACCATGCACACGGAAGTGTCAAAACTTTTATGAAAAGTCAATAGGGGTAAGGATTGGTGATATGAAAGAAT
>CAYHTV010000075.1:0-9789 GCA_964359575.1 uncultured Planctomycetales bacterium | reverse complement strand
GAGGAGTTTTTAGCAGCTAGGAAAGTTTTATACTTTCCTATGCTGTAAAAAATCCATTATGATGATTGACGACATTCAAGAAAAAGTGAAAATTTTAGACCTTAAACTCCACGAACTCAGGGGGTTTCTTTGACCTTCCTGCGAAGCTTGACTCTATCCAGTCGATCCAGGAACAAATGGCAGAGCCGAATTTTTGGGATAACCAAGCAAACTCCCATAAGCTCATGCAAGAGTTAAAGCAGCTCAAATCCGCAACTGAGCCTTATCAAAAAAGTTTAGAGAAATTGAACGAATTAAAAGAATTAACGGAAATTTCTGCTGAGGATCAAGAATTTTTAGAGCACATTGCCGATGAACTTGCTTCCCTCGAGCGGGATGTCGGTCAGATTGAAATTCAAACACTTTTGGGAGGCCCATTTGACCGCAGCAATGCCATTGTGAGTATCAACGCCGGAGCTGGTGGGACAGAATCGTGCGATTGGGTGAGCATGCTGTTAAGGATGTACACGCGCTGGGCAGACCAAAAAAAATTTAAGCTGAAGATGGTAGACATTCTTACAGGCGAAGAGGCAGGAGTTAAAAATGTCACGGTGCGCATGGAAGGCGAGATGGCCTATGGATTGTTGAAAAGTGAAAAAGGTGTGCACCGACTGGTTAGAATTTCTCCGTTTGACTCGAATAAGCGCCGGCACACCTCTTTTGCCTCGGTGGATGTGATTCCCGAAATTGCCGATGATGTAGAGATTGAGATCAACCCTGCGGATGTGCGTATCGACATTTACCGTTCCTCTGGCCCCGGTGGGCAAAGTGTGAATACGGCGGACTCGGCGGTGAGGATGACGCATATTCCAACGGGGATTGTCGCGCAATGTCAGAACGAACGCTCCCAGCTGCAGAACCGCCAAACCGCGATGAAAATTTTGCGCGCGCGGCTGTATGAGCTGAAAATGAAAGAGAAAGAAGAGCGCCTGGCCAAAGAATACGGGGAGAAGCAAAAGATCGAATGGGGCAGCCAGATCCGTTCCTATGTGATGCATCCGTATTCTTTGGTCAAAGACCACCGCACTGATGCCGAAACCGGCAATGTTGCGGCGGTGATGGACGGCGCGATTGATATGTTTATCGAAGCGTACTTAAAAAATAAATAAAAATCCAATATCAGAAGCGCGCAATCCCTATTGAAGATTTTCATTTAACTGATTTTTTGTCAAGGGACGACCCTTCGGGTCGCCACTTGCCCGTGGCATGAAACCACGGGCAAGTACTGCAGCTAAATCCACGGGCAAGCCCGTGGTCTTAGCTTCTGTAAAGAGAGACTCTTCTATGTTTGACTTTTTTATCCACAATACCGTTGTGAAGTCCGCGCAGAATTTCATTGACCGGCTGAATCCCAAAGTGCAGATTCATGTCCCCAAGGAACTGCCTTTACCGTCGATTAATGTCATCAAAAAGAATGCCGTGGTAGTTTCCAAAATCAACGCCCTCGAATCTCAGACAGGTTCGTGGAGCGATGAACAGCTGCGCGCCAAGACAGGAGAATTCAAACAGCGGTATCAGGCCGCTATTCAAGCTGGTTCAGCAGAATTTCAAAAAGCCCACGAGGTGTATAAAAATATGAGCCTTGATCGTGACCGGGAAGAGATATTGACCCAATTCGAGAAAGCCAAAGAAGAATTCAAAAAAGTCAAACAAAAAGCGCTCGATGATATTCTTCCGGAGGCCTTTGCTGTAGTGCGGGAAGTGAGCAAACGTATCCTGACGATGCGGCACTTTGATACGCAGCTTATCGGTGGAATGGTTTTGCACCAGGGCTGCATCGCGGAAATGGCAACCGGCGAAGGAAAGACCTTGGTAGCGACCTTGCCGGCGTATTTGAATGCCTTGACTGGTGAAGGCGTGCATGTCATTACGGTCAATGATTACCTCGCCAGCCGCGACCGCGCGTGGATGGGGCCGATTTATGAATTTTTGGGGCTAACCATTGGTGTGATCCAGCATGATATGGATTCGCGGGAGCGCCAAGAGGCTTACCGCTGTGACATCACCTACGGTACCAACAATGAATTTGGTTTTGATTATCTGCGCGATAATATGATGAATTTTAAAGCGGATATGGTGCAGCGCGGATATTCTTTTGCCATCGTCGATGAGGTGGACAGCATTTTAATCGATGAGGCCAGGACCCCACTCATCATTTCCGGCCCCGCTGAAGAATCCACCGACACGTACTATAAAGCTAACGATATTTCCCAGCGTTTGAAAGGCCGGCGTATCACCGAACACGAACAGGTCGAAGCCAAATACCGTAATGAGGATTTGTCCAAAGGGTATGATTATGTCGCGGATGAAAAGGCTAGGTCGATCTCGCTCACTGAAGAGGGCGAAGAAAAAGTTGCCAAAATGTTTGGCATTGCCAATCTGCATGACATGGAAACCATCGAATACCGGCACCACATTTTGCAGGCGTTGAAGGCCAGGGAATTCTTCCGCCGGGATGTGGAGTATGTGGTCCGCGACGGGCAGGTGATTATTGTTGATGAATTCACCGGACGCATGATGCCGGGCCGCCGCTGGTCGGATGGCCTGCACCAAGCCGTTGAGGCGAAGGAAGGCATCAAGATTGAGCGGGAAAATCAGACGCTCGCCACGATCACGTTTCAAAATTATTTTCGTATGTATAACAAATTATCCGGCATGACCGGCACCGCCCATACCGAGGCCATGGAATTTAAGCAGATTTATAATCTCGACTGTATTGTGATTCCTCCCAACCGGGTGCTGCGGCGGCTGAACCATTCGGACTGCATTTATAAAACGGCCAAGGAAAAATTTAACGCCGTCGTTGCCGAAATCGAAGAATTGTACAAAAAAGGGCAGCCGGTACTCGTCGGCACAATTTCCATTGAAAAGTCCGAATTGCTTTCGGCGCTCTTGAAGCGCAAAGGGATCCCACACCAGGTTTTAAATGCTAAGTACCATGAACTGGAGGCCTCCATCGTCGCGCAGGCTGGCCGCTATAAAGCGGTCACAATCGCGACCAATATGGCAGGCCGCGGGACCGATATCCTCTTAGGCGGGAACGCGGAATTTTTGGCCAAGGCATTAGCCGCGCAAAATTCTCAAGAATCCGGCGATGAACAACAGCAGGAAGCATTGACCAAAAAATTTTTAGAGCAGTTCCGCCAGCAGGTACGGGAAGAGCATGCCAAGGTCGTTGAGGTCGGCGGGCTGTATGTTTTAGGGACGGAACGGCACGAATCGCGGCGCATTGACAACCAGCTGCGCGGCCGCTCGGGGCGCCAGGGCGATCCCGGGGCTTCGCGTTTTTTTGTCTCGCTGGAGGATGATCTGATGCGGCTCTTTGCGTCGGATCGGATTATGACGATCATGGACCGCCTGGGGATGGAAGAAGGGCAGGTCATTGAGCATCCGTGGGTCACGAAGGCCATTGAGATCGCGCAAAAGCGCGTGGAAAATCATAATTTCGAAATCCGCAAACAGCTTTTGGAATTTGATAATGTGATGAATAAACAGCGCGAGGTGATTTATAATCTCCGCCGGTCGATCCTCGAAAGCGAAAATGTCCAAGAGCACCTCATTGAAGCGATCAAGGATTTGGCGTATAGCGTGGCCGGACAATTTTTGACGCCTGACGCGGATGGCCATAAGGACAACGAAGGGCTGGACGTGTATTTAAAAAATACCTTTCATTTGAGTTTGGGCGACACCAAAGAAAAACTCAATGAAATGACTTTGGATGAAGCCCAGGAATTTTTAGAAAAAGGTTTGCTGGCCATGTATGAGGCGAAAGAAAAGGAATTTGGGCCTGAACATATGCGTTTTTTGGAAAAAATGTTATTACTGCATACGATTGACGCGAAATGGAAAGACCATCTTTACGCCATGGACCAGCTGAAAGAGGGTATCAGCCTGCGTTCCTTTGCTCAGAGGGATCCGGTGATCGAATATAAAAGGGAAGGCTTTGAGATGTTTCAGGTGATGTATGATTCCATCAATCTAGAAGTGGCAGAGATGATTTTTAAGGTTCAGCCCGCGGCCCAAGAGCGTATGGTCAAAGGGGTTTTTAGCTCACTGCCACAAAGATTGATCCACAATGAATTTTCCAGTTTAACCCAGGGACAGAGACTGGCGGGACCTCCCCAGCCCTCCGCTGTCTCCTCGCCCATGGCCAAAGAAACCGTGCCGGAGGCGCAGCCATATCACAAAGAAGGCCCCAAGGTTGGCCGCAACGATCCCTGCCCCTGCGGCAGCGGAAAAAAATACAAAAAATGCTGCGGAAAGTAGGTTTTGTCTATGGAAGTTCGCATTATTCATCAGAAAATTTCCCAAAAAGAATTAGAGCAGATTACAAAATTGAATTACGGGGATATGGCCAAAGGCGTTGCTGATCTTTCCCGTAAAATCATTGCCTTGGGCGGTGAGCTTCATGCTGACGCGCAGGCGGTGTTGTTGCAGCAAGGCTCGCGGCAAGAAAGTCTTTGGGGTTTTAATATTTACAGTAACCGCGATAGGGAATCCCGCATTGAATACACCTCACTTATTAATATTCGGCCTGCTCATGGCAACCGTGCTATTGAGATTCAAGATTTACAATTAAGAAAACACATTAAAGACATTATCGACGCACTCATTGAATGAACCGCGAACGGTGGTTTCAATTAACCTTTGCCCAGCAGATGGGGAATATTGGCAGTGAATTAACGCGCGCGCGCCTTTGGGAAGAGAAAAGGGAAGAAACCCAATGGATCAAGGCCTTGGAGCGGGGTTTGGTACTGATTGATTGTACCCTGGAGGATCCACGCTGGCGAAATCGTTTGCGCGAATTAACACGCCTGCGCGAGGTTGTTTGTGACTGGTATGCCGGCCAAAAGACCTATCCAGTGCCGGTAAAATTCTTAGAAGACTACTGCACGCAATTTTCGTTCGTTTATTGACCTTTGTAGAACCAAAAGAATTGAGGTAGTCAATATTGGCCTTTGTCTCCTCAATGATAAATTCAAATTTTTTTCTTTAGTTGTACAAAGGCCCATAACAATTTCACACGCAAGCACATGCAATCGCATCCTAAACGCCCATTTCTCCACAGTGTAGGAAAGTATAAAACTTTCCTAACTGCTAAAAATTCCTTTCCTACACAGCAAAGAAGATATGACGACCGAAGGGAGGAATTTTCTTGTACGCTTTTTTTGTGTTTTCTTTCAGCCCTTCTTTTAATCCTTGCCTTCCCCAAAACGGATTTTTGGATTTTAGCGTGGGTGGGTTTGGTCCCGCTTTTTTTTGCCCTTGATGGAAAATCTCCACGAGCGGCGTTCGCCACGGCGTATCTCTGCGGGGTAATGGTTTTTACCGGAACGTTGTATTGGTTTGTGCATGTGACGCTTTTGGGGCTTTGCTTGCTCATGCTGTATCTGGCGCTTTTTTATGGCTTGTTTGGCGTGTTGTACGCGCGTTTTTCTCATCGGAAATTGCGGGAACAATTATGGCTTTTGCCCGGCGGCTGGATTGTTTTGGAATTTGCCCGAGCGCATTTATTCACGGGGTTTGGATGGGTGAGTTTAGGGTATTCGCAATATAAAAATTTACTCTTTATCCAAATAGCCGATACCGTAGGCATGTACGGGGTGTCATTTTTGATTGTGCTCGCCAATGTGTGGTTGAAAAAAGTTATTGAGGAAAAATTATCCGGGGAGGATTTTTTAAAAAATCGAGAGCTGCGGAATTCCGGAATCATTCTCGCGGGGATATTGGGGTGCGTTGCCGTGTATGGGGTGTGCCGGCTCAGCCCACCGGGCGGTCCCATCGAAAATATCAAAATTGCCGTGGTGCAGGGAAATATTCCGCAGGCCATGAAATGGGATGAAGCGCTCTGGCCGGAAATCATGGAAAAGCATTGGGCTCTGACGCAAGAGGCGGCCGCGGAAAAACCGGATTTGATCCTTTGGCCGGAAACCGCGTTCCCGGGATTTGTGTGGGCGACGCCGCAGCGGTTTGCGGAATTAAAGAATGACGTCGCACGATTGGGGATTCCGCTGCTCTTCGGGGTGGTGACGAAAAAGGGACGGGCTTATTATAACTCCGCAATCCTGCTTTCGGCCGACGGGGAAATAACTGGACAATATGACAAATTGCATTTGGTTCCCTTCGGCGAATACGTGCCGCTGCGCGGGTATTTGCCGATTTTAACGGATATTGTCCCGATTGACGATTTTACCGCTGGAAAAGAATTTACATCATTTTCGGTGGACTCCAATGGCCGGAAAAATAAAAACGCGCCGAAATTTTCAGTATTGATCTGTTTTGAGGATGCGGTAACGGATATTGCCCGAGAATTTACCCGTGGGGAAGCGGATTTTTTGGTGAATATTACGAACGATGCCTGGTTTATGGACAGCAAGGCGCCTTTTATGCATGTGCAGGCTTCGGTTTTTCGGGCGGTGGAGAATCGCCGGCCGCTGGTGCGTTCGGCTAACACGGGAGTGAGTTGTTTTGTGGACAGCTATGGGCGCATCCATGACTGCGTGCAGGATGAAAGCGGTAAAAAAACATTTGTCAGCGGCACCCGCGTCAGTGTTCTTAAGATCGTCGATGGCCCCCCAAAAACGTTCTATACAAAATTTGGAGATTTTTTTACATATCTCTGTTTTGGTTGTATACTATGGGGGATTATTATAAAAAAATAATTTCCGGATAGCCATATCAATGGAGGGCCTTTTATGATCAACACGGCAAAATCGATCAAATGTATCAGCGGTGGTTTGGCTTTAGTGTATGTCTCAGCGCTTTTTTACGTGGTGTCGCTTTTATCGGTATGGGGCGATTCGCATTTGATAGAGTTTCAGTGGCATGCGTGGGTATTGATCGCTTTATTTTTTTGTCTATTTATTGGCGCGTTGGGGGCGGTGGGTTTAAACGAATGGGCCAGAAAAATTTTGCTTGCCGGGAACGCGATATTATTAATTTATCTTTTCGGGTTTTATTTTTCCAAAAGTGAAATCTTCCCGATGGGGTATGTATTTTTGAGTTTAATCGGCATTCTTTTTTTCGCGCAGACAAAAACGAAGCTCGCGTTTTTTGAAAAGTCTGGCATAGCGCGTAAAAGTGTTTTGATCGTGGATGACGATGAGGGATTGTTAAAAACCGTAAAGCCGGTTTTATTGGCGAGTGGGTATAGTGTCTTAACCGCGACGACGGGGGAAAAGGGAATCCAGATCGCTCGGCGCCAAAAACCGGATCTGATCATTTTGGATGTGATTCTTCCGGGAATGAAAGGCCGCCAGGTCTGCCAGAAGCTCAAAGAAAACAGCGAGACGCACACGATCCCGGTAATTTTTTTGACGGCCAAAGATTCGCCCGATGATGTGAAGGCCGAACTAGCCGTAGGGGCGGTTTCCCATATCACTAAACCGTTTACCAACCAAAAATTGGTCGATGAAATCAAAAAGGCCTTAGGTTCGTAAAGTTGTTCCTGCACTTGCCTCCACAACAAAGCGAAAAAATTAAGGAAGGCAAGTACTGGTGCAATTTCCTCTAGAAAAAATTATGGAAAATTGCCCTGCACTTGCCTCCACAACAAAGCGAAAAAATTATAAGTCCCATGCAGACTTTGCAAGACCGATTAAAAATAGCAAAGCGGGCGATGGCCCGTCGGGCGCTTTTTGGGGTAACGGGAATCATCAAGAAGATATCTTATCCCACGATGCGCCGGCTGACACGCGTTCTTTTTGCCATGGCTTACCCTTTTCTGATCCGACAAAAGCGTATTGCCCGCGAAAGCCTCACGATCGCCTTTGATAAGCAGAAAAGCAAAGCCGAGATTGAGAAAATTTTCCGCGATTGTTTTTTGAACGTGGCCTCGGGGATGATGGAGCTTATGTATTATATGGAACATCCCCAATGGATTTCAAAAATGTCTTACTTGGAAGGCCAGGAACATTTGGACGATGCCCTTAAGAATGGCAAAGGTGTGATTGCGGTGAGCGCTCACTTTGGAAATTTTCCGCTTATGCTGCTGCGTCTCGTGCAAGCGGGTTATAAAACCAATGCCATCATCCGCCAGACGCGGGATCCGGATGTGGAAAAATATTTTTTGGATTTAAGGACGCGGCTGGGATTAAATACCGTTTATAGTCTGCCGCGCAAGCAATGCGTCGATACCTCGCTTAAAGTTTTGCGCAACAATGAAATTTTATTTATTCCTTTGGATCAGAATTTTGGAAGCAGCTCCGGCGTCTTTGTGGATTTTTTTGGACAAAAGGCGGCCACCGCCACCGGGCCGGTGATTTTTGCCATGCGCACGCAAGCGCCGATTATTCCGATGTTCATCATCCGGCAAGCCGATGATCGGCATAAAATTATTATTGAACCGCCTATGGAATTAGAGTATAGGGAAGACGGCCAAGAAATGCTGGTTGCTAACACGGCTAAAATGACTCGCCTCATTGAGCGTTATATCCGTTGGTATCCGCAGGAATGGGGGTGGATGCACCGACGCTGGAAGAGCCAGCCCCCGCCAAACTCAAGTCCGCAAGGCACTACTGTCCCGGAGGTCGCATTATGAAAATTCCTTTTCTTTTTTTGATTGGCGTTGGACTTTTATTGAGTGGGATCACGCTGATTCTTTTATGGTGGCCGGACTGTGTGCAATTGTTCCGCAGCGGTATTGGTATGGTTTTGGCGGTTGTGGGATTATTTATTCTTTATAATATAAAAAAATAACAGGATCCCTCTGTGGTTTTTTTTGAATGTGGGTTTGGATGTGTCCGTGGGGCAGCACTTTCTTCTCTCTCGGGGAATAAAGGTAGAAAGTACTGCACCGACTTATTCTCGAGATGAAAGGTTGCATCAAAGAACAGTATTTTGAAAAGAGAGTGCTATATAGCCTTGCATATATAAGGCTACATAATTTTTATCATTATCCGACGATAATTGACCATCAAGATGTGTCTTTTTCAATGCAAGGCTATATAGCACTAAATACCTCTCATTTGTTAAGGAAAGTCAGTGCATCAGATTAAATTGGTTATCTTTGATTTGGATGGAACGCTCATTGATGCTTACGCAGCGGTTTATCGAAGCCTGAATCATGTGATGCGGCAGATCCATCGGCCGCGGGTGGGACATGCAATGGTCAAGCGCTCGGTGGGCTGGGGGGATCGGAATTTGTTGGGGCGGTTTGTGGGCTCCGCAGAGCTGGGGCAAGCCTTGGCGATATATCGCCGGCATCACGATGCCACCTTGGAGAGCGGGGTGCGCTTTCTGCCGGGGGCTAAGCAGGCGATCCGGCAATTAAAAAGCAAGGGATATATTTTGTCGGTTGCCAGCAACCGCACGACGAGATCCGCGGAAATCATTTTAAAATATTTAAAGGTGCGCGGTTATTTTGACTGCGTTGTGTGCGGCGATCAATTAAAGAGATTCAAGCCGCATCCGCAAATCTTAAAGCATATTTTGAAAAAAACCTCACTTACGCCTGGAGAGGCTATTTATATAGGCGATATGGCTATTGATGTGGAAACCGGGCACCGGGCGAAGATTAAAACCATTGCGGTCGTAAGCGGATCGAGTCAAAGGGCGGAGATTTTGCAAGCCAAGCCACTTCAAGTGATAGAAAATCTCCGGCCAGTCGTTTCGCTTATTGAGCAAGTCTATCCTTTGAGGCCAAAATGCGAGAGGTGAAATTTCTCTAATTTTTTTTATAATTCCGTTTATAATATTAACGTCGTGTGCAAGTTTCGTGTCATTGCGAGCGAAGCGAAGCAATCTTTAATA
>CAYHTV010000074.1:0-9823 GCA_964359575.1 uncultured Planctomycetales bacterium | reverse complement strand
ACTTGTTGATAATTTAAACGATAAAGAGATTTAAAGTAAAAACTTTTGACAGAACGCGGATCCGCCTCAGGCGGACGCGGGAATGACAGACTCTATATTCAAACGCGAAAGTCGTATATATGATCGAAGTGGGAAGGGATAAAGGAAAATTGAGATGATTGAGCAATTGAAGAAAAAAATCGACCAAAGTCTGGCCGATTTCCTCGAAAAGGTCAAACGCGAGTATAAGCTGCACCTCGTAAATCCGATTCTTTATGAAAGCATCAAAGAGTTTTCTTTACGGGAAGGCAAGCGCATCCGGCCGCTGCTTTTGATCTTAAGCTATAAAGGATATTCCCCCCACAATATCAAGCTCACCAAATCTTTTTATAACGCCGCAACCTGCATTGAGCTCTTGCACAATTTTATGCTGATCCATGATGACATAATTGACCGTTCCAACCTGCGGCGCGGCAAACCGACCCTGCATCGGCTCCTCGGCAAGGCCGTCAAGACCCATGACCAAGAAAAACTCGGTTATGATTTAAGCATCATAGCCGGCGATATCGTTTATGCCTTAGCGATTGACGCCTTTTTGTCGATTCAAGAGCCTTCCGAGCGCAAGGAGCAGGCCTTGAAATATTTTATCCAAACCGCCACCTTTACGGCGATGGGCGAATTTATCGACACTCTGCACAGCGTGGAAAAAATCAGCCGCATCACAGAAAAAGACGTGCTGCTAAATTACACGCTCAAGACAGCCCGTTACACGTTCGATTGTCCGCTCGTGGTGGGCGCGATGTTAGCCGGGGCACAGCGCGCGGACATCAAAAAACTTTCCGCCATCGGCCTTAGGATCGGCCAGGCGTTTCAAATCCAAGATGACATTTTAGGAATATTTGATTCGCAGAAAAATATCGGCAAATCGATTTTAAGCGATCTGGCCGAATCCAAAAAAACCCTTTTGGTCTGTCACGCGTATCGAAAATTATCACCGAAAAGAAGGAAGGCCTTTCTGCAATATTTCTTAAAACCGAAAAAGAGCTACGCGGATTTGGTGGCGGTGAGAAAAATATTTATTCAGGCCGGAAGTCTGCACTATAGCTTAGCTGAAATCAAAAAACGTTTAACCCAAACACAGGCCATGATCAAAAACCTCAAACTCAAACCTTTCTACAAATCCCTCATCGAAAAAAGCCTATTGGCACCTTTCAAACACAGCGAATCCATTGCTGAAGCTTACGGGTTAAATTCGTCAAGGGACGACCCTTCGGGTCGCCACTTGCCCGTGGCATGACCACGGGCAAGTACTGCATCAATCCACGGGCAGAGCCCGTGGCATCTGATGCTGTGAAGGCGTACACATCAGCGCAAAGACCGCTGCAGTTGTTGTGCGGTGCGGATCAAACCCAACACTTCTGGATTCTGGGGATCTAAATCCAAGGCCTTTTGCCAAACCGCGATGGCCTCGGCAAACCGATTCAAATTCCCCAACAATTTGCCCAATTCCACATACGCCGATACATTGCGCGGCGATTGCCGCAGAGACTTTTGATAAAGCGCCAACGCCAAATTATTAAAATTATTTTGCGCGAAAAGACTGCCGGCTTGATTAAGGATGTGCGGATTCGCAATACGCTGCAAAATCTTTTGCCCAATATCCCCAGCCTCGGCCGATTTTTTCTCGGCAAAATATAATCTGGCCAGGGCAAGAAGGCTATTACCATCATGCGGATAAACGCGCTGGATCTCTTCATAAACTTCAATCGCCTGCAAAATATTCCCTTCCTGTGCCTCGATACCGGCTAAATTGAGACGCGGCTGTAGCAATTCACTGCTTACTTCCATAGCTTTTTGAAATGCAGCCTTCGCGTTGGCCAAATCATTTTGCCCTAAAAATGCAACGCCTAAATTATTCCACGCTCGGCCGTAGGCTGGCACTAACGTCGTCGCTTTTCTAAAATAATCAATCGCCAGAGCGAAATTCCCCTGCTGAAGATACACGAGGCCAAGATTGTTGTGTGTCGCGGCATTGTGAGGCTCCAGTCCAATAGCTTTGTGTAAGTTTTCTAACGCCCGGGCATAATCCCCACGGCCTATGTAAACGGCAGCAAGATTGTCATAAGGTCTGGCCTTCGCTGGGGATTTTTTTATCACATCCTGCCAAAAAATAATTTCATCGCCCCAAATAGAATTTCGCTGATAAGTCAAATAAGAGAATATAAGAATGATCGAACTCAAGAGCGCCGCCGCGTGCTTTTTATTTTTCATTACTGTATAAATCGCCGCCGGCAGAAGGCACGCAAAACCCGCCAGCGGCAAATAAAGCCTATGCTCAAAAATCACATTCGCAATCGGGATAATGCTGGATTCGACGGAAAGTGTTATAAAAAACCAAAAAATCCCCCATGCCATCAATGGCTGGCGGCGTGCCATTTTGACCGCCAGCCATATGAGCGCCAGGAGAAAAATAAAACTAAAAAACGTCGGTCCTTCCCATAAACTCTGTGACAACGGATAATCGTAATCAAAATTTTGTTTAATCGGCAAAAATAATAAACTGATATACGTCGTAAGCACCCGTAATTGTGTCAAAAAATAATTTCCGCTTGTGACAATTTCCTGGCCGTGCGATTCACTGATAAACCGCTGCCCCAGGATTCCCTGAATGTTAAAAGAATAAATAGCCGGCACAATCAACGCGAGAGCGAAAAATAAAACAATCCCTATCCCCGGCCATCGACTCTTCTGTTCCAGCCCGCGCGGTTCGCTCAAGAATAACCATTGCGCAACAACGATGAGAAACGGCAAAGTGATCACATGTTCTTTCGTAAACATTCCCAAGATCGCGGATATGACCGCCCCTGCCCAGCATAGAGCACCCTCCTTCCTTTGTCCGATCCTTCCTCTCATATATAAGGCCAGCGCGGCTAAATAAAACATCGCCGAAAGCGACGAATACCGCTGCGTGATATAAGTCACAGCCTGCGTCTGGACAGGATGCGCCGTAAAAATCAACGCGCTAAAAAGCGCAATCCATCCCTTATATTTGCTGATTTCTTCGTTCCTTAAGCGCGGCGCGGCAAAAGTTAAAAGCATCAGCCACCAGAGCAATATGGAACTGAGCAAGTGAACCGTCAAATTCAGCGCGTGATAACCAAAAACATCTAAACCGTGAAAATGATAGTTGAGGGCGAAGGTCAATGTCCCAACCGGCCGGGAATTATGAAAAGCTCGAATCGAACTAAAATTTTTTAGATCGTAGATAGCGGGATTATTCTCAAGATAGGATAAATCATCAAATAAAAGCGGCGCGTGGAGCGAATTGGAATAAGCGGCAATCCCGATGAACAGGATAAGCCCAATGGAAAAATATGGAAATTTGCTTTTATCTAAATTAATCGGCTGCATAATTCTTCTAAAATGAGTCTCCCGCGAGGCGTTGCTCGCAACTTCCCTTGATCCGATATTAAAAAACCATGTTGAATAAAATCGCCAATTTTATTTTTTCGGGATTGGCCGATCGGGCTTGCGTATTCGCGTTCGAGCGCGGTTAAATCAACCCCAATGTTCATCCGCAATCCCAAGAGCAGCCGCTCAACAAGGCGCTTCTGCAGTGACAATCGCTCTTCTCCCTCGATAACAGACTCGCCACGGCTCATTCGCTCTATATAATCTCTTAACCGTGAAATATTCCACCAGCGCCTTCCTTGGCTGTGGGAATGCGCTCCCACACCTAGACCAATATAGTCTCCGCCGAGCCAGTAATTTTTATTATGCCGGGATTCTTTTCCTAATCGGGCAAAATTACTGATTTCATATTGCTTAAAACCGGATTGTTCCAAAAGACTTATCACCAATAAATATTGCTCAGCGGAATCCGCCTCATTGAGAATCATTTTTTGAGCATAGAAACGGCTTTTTTCCTCGACGGTCAAGCTGTAGAGCGACACATGTTCGCTGTCTAAACGACAAATCGCCCGCACATCATCCTCAATTTCCTGCGACGTTTGTCCCGGAAAAGAAAACATAAGGTCTAAGTTAACATTAGAAAAACCGCTCGCTCTTAAATTTTCATAAGCGCTAATGGCTTGGGCGCGATTGTGGCACCGTCCTAAAAATTTTAAATATTTATCATTGAGCGACTGAACGCCGAGACTCACGCGGTTGAATCCCATCTGCCGTAACAGCGCTAACTTGGCAAGATCAATGCCTTCCGGATTCGCTTCAATCGTTATCTCTGCCTTCCTGGCCGCGGAAAAATTCTTATAAATAATCTCGGCTAACCGCCGCAGCTGATCACTTCCCAAAAAAGTCGGGGTACCGCCGCCGACATAAACAGAACCGATTTTTGTTCCTCGCCAACGCTCGGCCTCTTTGCTTAAACATTCCAAATAATCATCGCTGCGATGCCGTTGGCCGACTGAGACAACAAACGAACAATAGAGGCACTTTCTTTCGCAAAATGGAATATGGATATACAGGGAAGTCATGCTTGCAATACAAAAAAAACTCTCTCATTCATTGGATTCATTGTACTACACGGTTATTTTTCTTGAGAAATTAAAAGAAAATTAATTTTAAAATAAATTATATAAAAAATTTTTGCATATCAATATGATTGTGTTATCATGAAAACATAAGAAATAAAAATTTCTTATCAGAAAGGAGAAACAACATGGCCACAAAGAAAAAGACAACGCGCAAAAAGAAAACAGCCAAAAGAAAGTAATTTTTTCCGGCAAACGATATGATCAAAGCCCTCTGAGTTCTTTCGGAGGGTTTTGATTTTCTAACACTTTCCACTCCTTGATGTCAAGGGACGACCCTTCGGGTCGCCACTTGCCCGTGGCATGAAACCACGGGCAAGTACTGCAGCTAAATCCACGGGCAAGCCCGTGGATTTAGCTTCCGTAAAAATGTCAAAAGCCATCTTCTCCTATAAATGTCTTTTTATTATCCTGGCCTGTCTTGTTTTAGGCCGCAATATCCATTCGCTCTCCAAGCTCTATCATAAAATCGTGTTTATTAACAAAAATCTCATTTTTGTTGAACCGGGGCGGGATTTTGCGGACCTGGCCGATGACCTCAAGGGTGTTGCCAAGGTAGGATTTTTAACCGACAAGGATATGTCCGCGGAAAAAAATGACGGCTTTTTTTTGCAGGCACAATACCTTTTTGCCCCGACAATGCTTGATCTGGGCAATCCCGAGCATGAGCTCATCATTTTCGATTGCCCAAATCCTCTTTCAGCTTTTGACATGATGCAAAAACTTAATGCAGCGCCCCTGCATGTCAATCCTTACTTTAAGATTCTGGCACGACGCCAATGATGATTTTCTTAGCTTATTTTCATTCTTTTATCCTCGGCTGTCAAATCGTGGCCTTCATTTGTAAAAACTCACCTCCAATGGCACCGGCGCTTTATAATATTCTGGCATTGGGAGTTGGGCTTGGAGGATCTTCGGCTGTCACATTTCTTTCATTCCTTTGTTTCAACGGCCTGCACCAGCAAGAAATTATTGCAATCCACTCTTTACTGATCATGACATTTCTTCTTTTTAATCTGCCCCATTACCGCCGCACTTACCATCAATTTCATAGCAATGTATTTTCACTGAAGGCGTTCAACAACTGTTGGCGTGCCTGGATGGTAAATTTATTTTTTTGGGGCATTTTTATTTTTCTAACTAAAATCATTTATACTCTGGCTCGCAGTCATCCCTTTGGCGAATGGGACGCCTGGGCGTTATGGAATATGAAAACAAAATTTCTTATTCTCGGTGGCAGCGCATGGCAGAATCTATTTCAACTGCATTGGCATACGCAGCCGGATTATCCGCTTTTTCTTCCATTTCTCAATGTCTGGGTTCATACCATCTCAAACGCGCCACTCCAGAAAATCACGATCGCCACGTCTGTTGTATTTACCATGCTTACCGGCGCATTGCTTTTTATCGGGCTTAAAAAATATATTCCTCCCTTTATTGCCGGCTTGGCCTCTTTGATCCTTTTAACCAACCGCTACTATCTGTTCATGGCAACCGCGCAGTATGCCGACATTGTTTTAGGCTTTTATCTTTTGTTGAGCCTCATTGTCTTAACAATAACTCTGCGGGAAAAAAATTTGTCCATGGCGTTTCTTTTTGGGTTTATCAGCGGTCTGCTTATGTTTATCAAGAATGAAGGGATCATCCTCGCTGTGCTCTTAATTACGCTGGGCGTTTTGCATGTATCTTGGGGAATATCGCCGGCCCGTGACAGCTATTCAAAATTTGTCCTCAAAATCCTATCGGGTTTTTTTCTTACGGGTTCCCTAGCCTTGGCTTTCAAAATATTTTTGGCGCCGGCCAATCGCGATATTTCATTGCAAACGGCAAATTTGACTTTTTCTCTCTTGAGCCTCGAAAAATGCCTCATCATTGGCAAAGCGTTTTATAATGCCCTTGCCGATCCCGCCTGGCAGTATCTTTGGTGGTTCATCATTGTCATGGGGGCGGCTGGATTTAAAAAATATTTTATAAAAGAAACCGTGGTGATTACATTCTTTTTCCTCATTTATGCGCTAATCCTTTTTGCTATTTATATAACGACGGTGAATTTTGATCTTAGCTGGCGGTTGATGAGAACAACACCACGCATATTGTTATATTTGCTGCCGTCGTTATTATTCCTAAGTTTCTATGCGCATTGGCGAAATAACGAAACACCTTGACAGCATCAGATGCCACGGGCTCTGCCCGTGGATTGATGCAGTACTTGCCCGTGGTCATGCCACGGGCAAGTGGCGACCCGAAGGGTCGTCCCTTGACAGCACAAAATTATTTTTGGACGTTCTTCTTTCCAGCCTTTATAATGAACCCTATGTCACGATCCGTTTTATACCGCGTTTCAAAAAAAATACAATATTGTATTCAGAAAAATGCGGTATTATCCCTCGCTTTTCTGGAATCAAAAGAAAATATGGATATTGCAAATTTTAAGAAGCGAGGGATAAAAGAGAGTATAGCTGTTTTGGGCGTTTTACTGATTCTGCTCATGGTTTCTTTCTATGATATCGTTTTTTTAGGAAAAACCTTTAAGGTCACGACGGCCAACTCGCAGGCTTTATATTACGGCCCTTACGGCCAACAGAACAACAAGCCAGCATTTATTCCAGTCAACGGGACCGATACGTCGGTTCAAGACGAGCCGATTTATGAATTTATAAAACGCAATCTCCATCGAGGAATTCTCCCGCTTTGGAATCCTCATCAGGCCTGCGGTTCTACGTTGATCGGCCAGCTGGAAATCGGCATGTTCTTTCCGCTGACCTTGATTATGTATCTCTTCCCCGAAATGTATTCCTGGGATGTTCTGATTTTGAGCCGTTTGCTGCTGGGAGGGTTTTTGACCTACTGGCTGATGCGGGTTCTGCGGTTGGGCAGGATTCCGGCTCTGGGCGCTGCGATTATTTTTATGCTGAGCGGCCCCATGGTGCTTTTTCAATATTGGACGGTTAACGTTGATCTTTTAACACCGCTTCTCTTGATTTGCCTCGAACGGCTGATCCGCCTTGGCGATCGCCGCAGTATCGCTTTCCTGGCGACAACGGTTGCCTTGACTTTTTTAGCAGGGCATCCCGAGCATATTTTTTTGGTCAACGTGTATGGTTTTCTCTTTTTCTGCTTCCGCGCTTGGTCGCTTAAAAAAAACTTCAATTGGCGCAAACGCATCCTCCCTTTTTTGGGGGCCTACACATTGGGAATTAGCGGGGCGGCGATTGCGCTATTCCCATTTTTGCGGAATTTCCATTCGGAATTTTGGAACGGCCATCCACCGGGCGTGGGATTACTCAATGAAGAGATCCGCGAGCGCATCGTCACCCTAGCCCTCCCCTATTTTTTTCAGCGCGAATCCTTGACGTATGATTTTACCTTTGCCGGCTGGTGGGGCGGATATTTAGGAATGTTTCCGCTGGCCCTGGCCTTCTTAAGCCTCTTCCACAAGCACCGGCAGGGCCTCAATTATTTTTTCGTTGTCTTAGGATTTCTCATCGTAAGCAAGGGCTATAGTTTTTTCTACATCAATTGGATTGGGCATTTACCACTTTTTGATCTGTGCCGCTATGCCAGCCACACGCTGCATCTTACGGCGTTCACGACCGCGGTGGCCGCCGGCCTCGGAATTCGCGCGGTAATATGGGGAAAAAATCTTTTCCGTAAGGGGCTTATCTTTAGCCTCTGCTTAATCGGCATAATTATTGCGCATCTTCTGCGCTACCAAAATTCTTCTCACTTTCCGATTTCCTTGCAGGCCAGCTTCGTGGCGCTTTGCCTGCTTTTGCTTTTTCAACTCATTCTTTTTATTAAAGACAGAAAATTATTTAACCGGCAATTTCTCTGCTGCCTGCTTCTTTTCATCATTTTTTTTGAATTATTCCATTACATCTTGAGAGAACGCTCGTTTCGCTTTCAGTCCTTCGGAAAAGTTCCCTACATCGAATTTTTAAAAAAATCTCCGGAACGAAACCGCGCCTACGGTATTTTCTGGAATTTTTATCCTAATACGGCGAGCGGATTTGAGATCGATGATTTGGGAATTTTTTTCGGCCTGATTCCAAAGCGTTTTGTCAGCTTCGTTGAACATCTCATTTCAGATCGAATTTTTAAGAATGACCTTCGTCCGCCGGCCCTGCGATCCATCCCCATTCCATCGGGAAGGCCATTCTTAGACATGCTGAATGTCAAATATATCGTTGCCCCGCCCACCGAAAGATTAAATCGGATACTCCCGGCATTCCAGGATGACAATGCAAACCGCCAATACGAAATTTACTCCCATGAAGTCAATATTTATGAACGCCCCACCGCCTTCCCGCGCGTCTTTATTGTCCACAAGGCTATATTCCAGCCTAACACCGAAACGGCATTTACCATTTTAAAAGGAGTGCAGCGGCATTTAAGCGAATTAGCCGTTATTAATGCCGTCCCCCTTATGGATATCGCCTCCCAGCTTAGAGAAGCACCCCTCAAAGATTCTTCAACCGCAAAAATCATTCATTATTCGCCCAATAAAGTAATCGTAAAAACTTTTATGGAGAACCCGGGGCTCCTCGTTTTGAGCGACATGTATCATCCCGACTGGAAGGTTACTGTGAATGGCCGGCCGCAGAAAATTTATCTTACCAATTGTTTGATCCGCTCTGTTTTCCTTACCGCCGGTGAGCACGAGGTCAAATTTATGTTTCAACCCTTTTCATTTTATCTGGGCGTTGTCTTAAGCGCAATTTCGGCGGGGATGATAATCATTCTATTAAGAACGAAAAAAATGGGCCATGACAATGCTCATGGCCCATTTGACTTCCCTGCCGGTATTATTAAATTCTGATTTACCTCTTCTTATTGGCTTTATATTTCTCCGGCATGTTAAATTTCACCCACCCCTCAGCATATAAACGAAACCACTCATCAGTCGCCCGTTCAATACCAATACTGTAGCCCGCTTTTTGGCTTTCAATCCACAGGTGCTTATTGATTTCTTCTGTCACCCGCCTATCTTTTAATAATTCCCGGATATCTTCAATTTTCATGCTGCCTCCTTTGAGTCAAATAATTTATCTTGGCACGATTATAACTGAAAAAATAGCAATTTCAATATTAAACAAAATTTTTCTCAAAATTTTTCTTGTATTCTTGTTACCCTTTATTGAAAAATCTCTCGTACCTTGTTCCTCTGATGATTAATATATCTAAAATTAAGGTAACAAGGTACTGTACTGTGCTCCTCTAAATATAATTTAGGTAACATAGTACTAGTACACTGTAACAGAAATTTTTAATCTTATATTCCCTCTCCCAGAGGG
>CAYHTV010000073.1:0-10071 GCA_964359575.1 uncultured Planctomycetales bacterium | reverse complement strand
TGCGGCTCCTCGTAATGACACAGATAATAAAAACTCGCACATGACGTTAATAATCTAATTATTAGTCACCGCGTTAGTTACGGGTAATTCCTGCGATTCGGCTGCATCCAGCAATTTATTCATGGTGCCTTCCGTTGTGGCGCCTGTGGTATGCGCCGCTGTCTTGGGCATCAAGGATCGTTGTTTTTTACTCGATAAAAATGCCAGGCTTAATGATGTGATAATAAACAAGGCTGCCAAAACGCTAGTCGTCTTAACCATGAACGAATTCGTTTTAGCTCCAAACATCGATTCCGCGGAAGCAAAGCCTTCCGTTAATCCCCCGCCCCGACCTGATTGCATCAAGACAACGGTCACCAAAAGAATGGCAAAAATCACATGAATAAAAAAAAGAAATCCCATATTAACCTCGATAATTTTAAAAATTGGTTATGCTTTTTTTAAATTTAGACACGAATTTCTTACAATTTTCACAAAGGACTCGTGCTTAAGACTCGCCCCGCCGACCAAAGCCCCGTCAATATCCCCTTGCGAAACTAATTCGGCAATGTTCTCTGGCTTAACACTCCCGCCGTATTGTATCCGCACCTTCGCCGCCAATTCCTGGCTATAAAATTTAACAAGAAGACCGCGAATAAATTTGTGAACCTCCTGTGCCTGCGCCGGGCTTGCGGTCTTTCCAGTCCCAATCGCCCAGACAGGTTCATAGGCAATAACTATTTTCTCCATGGCTTCTTTACTCAAACCAGCCAGGGATTCTTCCATTTGTTTTTCGATCACCACAAAAGTTTTATTGGCTTCGCGCTCGTTGAGCAGTTCCCCCACGCAGACAATCGGAGTTAATTCCCATTTTAACGCCGCTTTGATTTTCTTATTTACCGCTTGATTTGTCTCACCGAAAAACTGCCGCCGCTCCGAATGGCCAATGATCACATACTGCACGCCAACATCCTTGAGCATCGGCGCGGAAACTTGACCGGTAAACGCTCCCGCATCTTCCCAATACACATCTTGCGCGCCTAAACTAATGTTGGATTCATTTAAAATTTCATGCACTTCACAGAGGGCGGTAAACGGGGGACAGACCACAATATCCACCTGCGTGACATCGATGAAATCCCGTTTAAAACCATTAACCAGATCAATGGCCTCGAGTGAAGTTTTATTCAGTTTCCAATTTCCGGCAATAATGATTTTGCGCATCATGGAATATCAACTTTAAACTTTTACAGCCTGTTTTTTCTCATTGAGCGCGGCAATACCCGGCAATTCTTTACCCTCAAGGAATTCCAAAGAAGCCCCGCCCCCCGTTGAAATGTGGGTCATTTTTTCAGCAAGATGAAATTTACTCACCGCTGCTGCCGAATCACCGCCGCCGACAATGGTAGTAACTCCCTTAAGGTCCGCCAAACATTGGGCAATTTCTTTGGTGCCGCCCGCATACGCATCTACTTCAAAAACACCCACCGGCCCGTTCCAGACCACTGTCTTGGCCTTGGCAAGAACTTCCTTAAACCGCGCGCGCGTTTCGGGGCCGATATCCAAACTTTCCCAGCCATCGGGAATATCTTTGACAATTTTGAGAGTTTCAGGGGCATCAAATTTTTTTACCACACAAAAATCGGTGGTTAAGATCATGTCCACCTTAGACTGCTTGGCCTTTTCTAAAAGACTTTTTGCCGTTTCAATCTTATCCGCTTCCAATTTTGAATTTCCGATATTTTTCCCTTGCGCCTTCAAAAAAGTATAAGCCATCCCACCGCCGATCAGTATGGCATCGGCTTTTTTAAGTAAATTTTCAATTAACTTAATTTTATCGGATACTTTAACGCCGCCTAAAATCACCACAAACGGCCTTTTGGGATTATCGACGGCTTGGCCCAAATATTGAATTTCCCTTTCAATAAGAAATCCGGCGACCGCAGGGAGATACTTTGTGATTCCTTCGGTTGAGGCATGAGCTCGATGCGCGGTCCCAAAGGCATCATTGACGTAAATATCGGCTAAGGCGGCCAGTTGCTTGGCAAATTCGGGAGTATTTTTCTCTTCTTCTTTATGAAATCGTAAATTTTCTAAAAGGATAATCCGCTGTCCACTCTGAGCAATATTTTGCTTTACTAGCTCACCCACACACTCATCAAGCTTCAAAACATTTTCCCCCAGCAGTTTTTCCAGCCTTTTTGCAACTGGAGTAAGCCGCATCGATTCCGCGACCTGCCCATCGGGCCGGCCGAGATGGCTCATCAAGATCACCTTCGCCGCGCCTTGTTTAAGGGCATATTGAATGGTCGCAATGGCTTCGGTAATGCGTCGATCATCGGTAATATTGAGTTTTTCATCTAAAGGGACATTAAAATCTACGCGGATGATTACCCTTTTTCCTTTGAGATCAACATCTCTAATCGTGAGTTTCTTCATTGTTCTCCTCAAATTGAAAGAAAAATTTTTGTTCCGTGATCAAAAAATTCGTAACCATTATATTCAAGACGCCATTTTTGTCAATTAATTACTCAGGCCATTTTCGGGCCATTTTTAGCCTATGCCGACTCCTGGGCCAAAATCCTTTGAACCCCCATTGTAACCCCTAAAATCAGCCAAAAGAAATTGGCCAATTGAACAGAATAAAGGTTTGTATCAAAAAAACTGTGAATCAAAAAACCGGTTAACCCCACTAATAATCCCATAAGAACAGCTCTCCAAATGGAAGACTGCGAGACGATGCGGGTGGTTTTTAAGGTGGTTCTAAAAAATGCAAACAGAATCCATAAAAAGGCCAATACTCCGGCCAATCCCGTCTCCGCGGCCATCTGAAGATAACAATTGTGTGGATACCCTCCCCGATTCGCGTGATTGCGCGAAGCGACCTTACTATACGTATTTAAGCCGCTCCCTAAAAACGGATTGCATTTGAAAATTTGAATGGCATCCTGCCAGAAAATGCTTCTGCCCATTCCGTTAAATTTTTTTAATTTCGCTATTTTTTTGTCAAAATAAGCCCAAATAGTATAGCTATTCTTATCCGGCTGCGATGTTATAGATTGATTCGCTTCGGGAAGATCGTCAGTCACAAAAGACACCCGCCGGGTAGCTTCCATCATTGGAAAAAATACCACCCAAAAAGCAAAGCACAGAATGAGCAAAATAAGCATAAGACGCTTTTCATTAATACCCCAAAAAATTAATGATAAAAGAAAACCGATCCATGCCCCCCGCGAATAAGTAAAGCCTAAACAAAAAATTGATAACCCTGATAAAATGAAAACAAATGGTTTAAAAATCCGACGAGACCATTCCGAAGACGAACTGGAAATTTCTAATTTTTTCTTAGAAAAAAAATTTCCCAGCGGAAACCAAAAAAGCAGAAAGCTCAGCACTAAAGGAATAATTATTAATAAATAAGCGCCGAAATCATTGGTATGTCGAAAGGATGCAGTGGCCCGGCCACTCATCAATGCTTGCTGATAGATAAAATCCGTACCCCGTATACATTGGACAATGCCATCCAAACTGATAATGGCCGCTGAGATTAAAAGAATGGCGAGAAAATTCCTCATTTGCCTTTTGGTTGTAATGCTCTCCAAGAAAGTAAAATAAATATACGTGCCCTGCAATAATTTAAAGAAAAATCCCCGCAGGCTTAAGACATGATGCTGGCTAAAAATCACTGAAATAAAGTTTATCAAAATAAAAATCCCTATCGGCCAGCTCAACGCGCTAGGGACGGGCTTAAAAGAGCGAAAAAAAAGCCCCAGGTTACTCATCAATGAAGCCGCTTTTTCTGTCTTTAATTTTCGAGCGAAGAGAATTCCCCGTTTGACAAAAAACATGATTAAGGCCAGCATTGCAAATATTTCGACTAAGGCAATAGAAATCGGCACAAAAAAAGCCAAGGCATAGAAGGAAAGTGCCATGACCAGATCACATTTTCTTATTATTTCCTCATTATTATCCATAGATTTATTTTCTAAACCTTTTCACTTATTAACGTCATGTGCGAGTTTTTATTATTAGTGTCATTACGAGGAGCCGCAAGGCGACGAAGTAATCTTTTTTCTATTAAAGATTGCTTCGCTTCGCTCGCAATGACACGAAACTTGCACACGGCGTTTATTAAGCTTTGTACAACCATTAGCAATAATTTTAAGAGAACAAAGCGACCTGCCTGATGAGCTCGTCATAAGACGAGCTCATCAGGCAGAAATATTGACTACCTTCTGCTTTTAGTTAAGCAAAGGTCAATAAGATGTTCTCGGTACCAGCGTATCGTTTTTTTGAGGCCTTCTGCAAAATTTGTCTTGGCCCTAAATCCAAATTCCTCTTGTGCCAAAGACACATCTAATCGCCGTCGGGGCTGGCCATCGGGCTTTGACCGATCCCATAGGATTTTACCCTTAAATCCCGTCAGCCGGGCAATCAGCCGCGCCAAATCCTTTATGGAAATTTCAACACCCGATCCGATGTTTACTGGATCAGATTTGTTATATTTTTCGGCAGCCAGGATAATGGCCCTCGCCGCATCATCGACATAGAGAAACTCACGGGTTGGTTTGCCGCTTCCCCAAACGGTGATCGAAGGTTCACTATTTTTTATGGCATCAACGCATTTTTTGATGAGGGCTGGGATGACATGCGACGTCTGCGGTGAAAAATTGTCCCCCGGGCCATACAGGTTGACCGGTAACAAAAAAATGGAATTAAAATCATACTGCTGCCAGTAAGCCTGCGATTGCACTAAAAGCATCTTTTTAGCCAGACCGTACGGCGCATTTGTCTCTTCCGGATAGCCATTCCACAAATCTTTTTCTTTGAAAGGGACATTAGTGAATTTCGGGTAAGCGCAAATTGTGCCGATGGCTACAAATTTCTCCGTGCCAAAAAGCCTTGCCTGTTCCATGAGCTGCACACCCATGATCAGGTTATCATAAAAAAATGCGCCTGGATTCTCCCGGTTAGCGCCGATGCCTCCCACGACCGCAGCCAGATGAATTATCAAATGAGGCTGGGATGTCTTTAAAAACCTTTTGATGGAGGCAAGGTCGCGCAGGTCATAGTCGCTTTTGCGCGGAACAAAGATATACCGGCAACCCTTTTTTACCAGTTGATCGACAACGACTTTTCCCAAGAAACCCGCGCCGCCTGTGACCACAACCCTTTTGTTTTTCCAAAACTTCATCAGCTTGCTTTATACCCTTTAATACCGTGTAATTGCTTGGCCACAAATTCCATGTCGGCATCCACCATCATCCGCACCAATTGTTTAAAATTCACTTTGGGAGTCCATTTTAATTTTTTTCTTGCTTTGCGGCTGTCGCCAATCAAGACATCCACTTCGGTGGGACGAAAATACCGCTTATCGATTTCGACATATCTTCTCCAACTCAATCCAACGTAGTCAAAGGCTTCTTCTAAAAATTCCCGGACCGAATGCGTTGCACCGGTCGCGATAACGTAATCTTCTGGCTTAGATTGCTGCAGCATCAACCACATAGCCTTCACATAGTCTCCGGCAAAACCCCAGTCGCGTTTCGCATCGATGTTGCCAAGATAAAGCTTGTTTTGCACCCCAAATTTGATCCGCGCTAAGGCCATTGTAATTTTTCGGGTGACAAAGGTCTCTCCCCGTCGAGGTGATTCATGGTTAAATAAAATCCCGTTGCAGGCAAAAATATTATATGCCTCCCGATAATTTACCGTGACCCAATAGGCGTAGACTTTAGCGGCCCCATAAGGGCTGCGCGGATAAAAGGGAGTTTTTTCATTTTGCGGAATTTCTTGAACTTTGCCGAACATTTCCGAGCTGGAGGCCTGATAAAATTTTGTCTTGATTCCTGAATCACGGATAGCCTCCAAAAGCCTCACCGTTCCCACCGCGGTCACATCAGCGGTATATTCTGGGATTTCAAAACTGACCTTCACATGGCTTTGCGCGCCCAAATTATAAATTTCATCTGGCTTAATCGTTTTCATAATGCGATTAAGGGAACTAGCGTCGCTCAGATCGCCGTAGACCAAACGTAAACGCACATCCTTCTCATGCGCATCTTGGTAAAGATGATCAATCCGCGCTGTATTAAAAGAGCTGGACCGGCGGATCAGGCCATAAACAATGTACCCTTTCTTAAGTAAAAACTCCGAGAGGTAGGAACCGTCTTGACCGGTGATTCCAGTAATTAGGGCTTTTTTGGGGATCGACATATACGTATAATATTATTATGGGCCTTTGTACAACTAAAAAAAAAAATTTGGATTTATCATTGAGGAGACAAAGGCCAATATTGACTACCTCAATTCTTTTGGTTCTACAAAGGTCAATAAGTAGCTACCTGTACACTATAAAGATTTGACCTATTCAACAATCGATCCGTTGAAATAAACAAACCCATTATAAACCAAAAAATTGAAGAAAGCTGTAAAGAATAAAAATTTATATCAAAAAAACTGTGGACGAGAAATGCCACAATCCCCGCAGCAAGCCCCCAAAAAATAAGATGCAATTGCCTATCCTGTTCCTCACCATGAAAATTTTGAAAAACTCGTTTGAACATGGCCGCCAAGATAGATAGGAAAGCTAAAAGGCTTAAAATACCAACCTCCGCAGCCATCTGCAGATAACAGTTGTGGGCATACGTGGGATTATAGTGAGATCCTCCCCGACGGTAATGTTGAAAATTTTTCATATAAGTCCCCGGCCCATGCCCTATCCACGGTTTCTGTTGCACCATCTCCCAACTGTCCTGCCAGACTCCCAAACGCCAAGCAACAGTACTTTGAATATTAACATTCTCCAGCTTTAATTTGTATCGGGAATCCGGTGACGACAAAAAATAAAAGAGCAAAGCGCAGGATAAAATTCCTGCTAAAAACCAGCATAAAAATCTTCTTCGTAAAAAGAATAGTAAGAAAAATATTCCCGCAAAAGCAGCGATACAAGCGGCACGCGATGCTGTTAATACTAAGAGCCAAACCGTTAAAATGACAAAAAAACCAACCGCTATATTTCGCCAAATGACAGCTTTGCTATCTGCAGCTAATGCCGCAGCTAGCGGAATAAGCAAAGCCAAATAAGCTCCTAAACTATTGGGATGATTGAAACTCGCTGTGATTCCACCGCTTAAAACTTCTTTTCCAAAAAAAATATCCTTGCCGGTTAAGTAAAATTGGACAAAACCATCAACGATAACTCCCAGTGTCGTAAACAATACAATGACTAACGCCATTTGAATGTGCTTTTTCTCGGTGAATACTTCGAACACCAGATAAAAAATAACAAACCATTCCAGGATCTTCCGAAAAAAAGCACTGAGCGCCTGATTGCCGTAGGGGCTTAAAGACGCGGAAAAAAAAGCTATCAGAAGGAATAAAAGAATAGGTTTGTTAAGCGGATTCCTCTTAAGTGTAAGGGCAATCGCAAGATCGTGAATAAAATAAAACTTTCCATTCGGGATATTATTCTGCGGAACAATTAAACGCTTAATGAAAAAAAGCGACAATCCCAAGATAACGCATATTTCAATCACGGCGGGGCTGTAGGGAATCCAAAAAAGAAGAATATAGAGGACAACCCGAATAGCTAAATCGAAACGGGCCCTCAGGCGTGAGATATCCATGCGTAAGGTTTTTTAATAAGCTCCCTTGCCTTTACAAACCACGGGGATCGTTTGAAAAATAATATTTAAATCCAGCCAAAGCGACCAGTTATTAATATACCAAATGTCCCATTTTACTAATCGAGAAAATGTGATATCATTCCGCCCTCGGATCTGCCAAAGACCGGTGATCCCAGGACGAACTTCAAGCCGTTCCAGCTGTTTCATGTCCTCCTTTTCAATTTGATCTATAGGAAATGGGCGCGGCCCCACGAGGCTCATTTCACCCTTAATCACATTAATGAGCTGCGGCAGCTCATCCAAGCTAAATTTTCTTAAAAAAGCCCCTATGTGCGTAACCCGCGGATCCTGTTTAATCTTAAAAATAGGGCCGTCGACTTCATTTTTTTCGAGCAATTTTGCTAAATCCCGATCTGCATCTTTCGTCATGCTGCGAAATTTATACATATTAAACATCTTTCCCCGCCGGCCATAACGCCGTGAAACATAAAACACCGGTCCGGGGCTATCCAGGGTTATGATTAAGCCAATAATAAGAAACAACGGCCATAAGATCAGAATGCCCAGCAGGCTAAAAATAAAATCAAATAGCCTTTTGCCCACTTGGCGGCGAAAATACTCGACATCGCAGTATTCTAAAACTGGGATAAAACCAATGTTATATTTCCAAAATTCTCCAGTTGTTAAATCAAACCCCTGCGGAATGACCCTCACCGCAATGCCCATTTCTCTTGCCTGCTGAAGGATAGAAAGAAAAACTTGGCTGTCATGATGGATGGTAATAAATATTTTATGGATAAATTCTCGGCGCGCGATCTCGCTAAATTCCGATATCTTTCCTAAAATTTTGGGGTCGCCTCCCATCGAGTCATTGGGTTTAAAATCATCTAAGAATCCAGCTATGCGCAATCCCAAGCCGGGCCTTTGTTTGATCTCCTGACAGAGAGTGGTTCCTACTTTGCCTGCCCCAATAATCAGAATATTAAAATTATTGTAACCGCGGCTGACCAGCCATTCCACGAACGCTCGCTTCGCTATCCGCCAAAGCGATAAAAGAACAATCATCCCCAGCATCGCATTCATAAAAACAGTCCGGGGAAAGCCATAAATTTTAAGCGCGTAAATAGCGCCGATGGTCACCAGTGATCCCAGGATCACCGATTTAATAACCTGCCCAACTTCAATCCCTTCTAAAATTTCCCGCCGGGTTTGATACAAACCGTTGTCATTTAGGAAAAAAATTATGGCAAAGATCCAAAAAATAAATATGTAGCGAAAAGGATTGACTGGGTCAATCAATAACTGCGAAAACGAAACAGAAAAATCAATCAATTTATGCCGCATAAGACATGAGGCGTAGATCGCCACATAAATGCCGCACACATCAATGGCAATGTAGGCGAGTTTAATTAAAAAATTTTTGTTGTTGTGACCCATAGTTACCTATAACGCCGTCTTTTTGTGACATCTAAAAGAAGAAACCAAATAAATTTGGTATTCCCGATGAGATACCTTCTCCATAACCGTCCAGGCTCAGAGCACAAACGGAAAATCCACTCCAAGCCGCTGCGCTGCATCCAGCGGGGCGCTTGCTTTTTTGTCCCGGCGATAAAATCAAAAGCCGCCCCGACTCCAACCATGACTGGCACATTCAATAAATCCCGGTGCTGGGACATCCAGTAATCCTGTTTGGGCGATCCCAATCCTACCCAAAGAATATCGGGACAAGCGTGATTAATCTGATCCAGAATATCTTGATCCTCTTTTTCTCCGATCTGGCGCAAGGGTGGAGAAAAACTGCCCACTATCTGCAATCGGGGAAAATTTTCTAATAATTTTTTGGTCAATAAGGCGTTGGTTTCAGCCGAGCCACCATAAAAATAGTGTCGGTAGCCTTGTCCTTCACTTAACCCACAAAAGGCCTTCATCAAATCCGGGCCATAGGTGCGTTGAATATTTTTATATCCTTTTAAACGCCCCAGCCATACCAGCGGCATGCCATCGGGGGTGACAATACCGGCTTGGCTTACAACTTGATAATATTTTTGATCTGTTTGACAGTCCACGATCGTAGCTACCGGCGCCAAACACACATATGTCTTATCCCTCTCCTCCTTAATCCATTGCTCCAAAAGGCTGCAGGTATGTAAAAGGTTGGTGACTGCGACTTTGACCCCCAAAATATCAAAACTTTTGTTCATCTTAGCAGCTTTTTCCAAAATTTCAGTATATAACGTGTGCTTTTCACTTCCCGTTCCACATGCAAAGCACTTTTTTTGCGCTCAATCCACCAAATCGGAATTTCCTTGATGCTATATCCCCTTCTTCGTGCCCGGATTAACAATTCTGTATCCCAAAAAATGCCGCGCTCCAGAGAATGATCATACCCCAACTCCTCCACAAGTTTTAGGTTCTGTCAAAAGTTTTCAGTTTAAATCTGGTTATCTTCTTTGTGACCAGCAAG
>CAYHTV010000072.1:0-10380 GCA_964359575.1 uncultured Planctomycetales bacterium | reverse complement strand
TAACCCCTCCCTCTAGGGGAGGGGAATTGTCCACATTCTTTCATATCACCAATCCTTACCCCTATTGACTTTTCATAAAAGTTTTGACAGTACCCATTGAACAAACTTCACTATGAATAACGCCGTCCATCACTTCCGTGACGATAGCCTCACGCGATTTTACATCCGAAATGTTACGAATAATTTTCCCTTTTGCGTTGCGGGCAATACTAAAACCTCGCCGCATCGTATTGTTTGGGCTTAGCAATTCAATCAATTTTTTATAGTTAGCGCCTTTTTGTTGATGAGTCTGCAGATACACCCGTATGGCCTTTAAAAAAATATCTTTATTATTAAAAATAACCTGTTTGCGGCTCCGTAAAAGATTGAAAGGTTGCTGGCGAATCCGCGAGCCGGCCTCTCCAATATGCTGGTGGTGTTGCTTTAAAAAACTCGTTGTTTGGCTATGCAAATCCATGGCCAAGAGCCGCAAGCGCTTTTTTTCTGAAAGCGGCTGGGCTTGCGCCAGACGCGCTATCTCATCCAGTTTTTCATCAAGGCTCATCAAGAAATTATTCACTCGCTCAACCAAAAATTGTGCAATCGCCGTTGGTGTTTTGGCATAAGTATGCGCGGCCAGATCAGTTACTGTTGTGTTGATTTCGTGCCCGATACCGCTTAAAACCGGTATCCGGCTGAACGCAATGGCCTCAGCAATTTTTTGGCTGTCAAAACAGCTCAGCTCGGCAATCGATCCTCCCCCGCGGGTGATTACGACCACGTCAACATTGTTCAAGCGATTGAATCTGCGAAGGGCAGTGCAAACACTCCGTTCAACGCCTTTACCCTGCATGAGCGAATTGATAAGAAAGATTTTAAAACCGATACCGCTACGTTTGAGTTCCGAAATAAAATCATTGTAAGCGGCGGAATCATAAGATGTGATAAGGCCAATATTTAATAAGACCAACGGAAGCACCAGCGATTTATTTTTGTCCAGAATGCCTTTGTGCTTCAAAAGCGCGATAAGTTTTTGCCGCTCCTGCGCAATCTTTCCTAGCGTATAAACCGGATCAATACTTTCCACAACCAGCCGGATAACCCCGTGCGGCGGATAGAAGTCCACTTTGCATAAGAATTTCACCTCGATATCGTCTTTGAGTCGAAAAGAATTTTCCGAACTTTTAAGAATGTCATCAAGATACGTTCTGCGTCCGGCAAAGATGACCAATCCGATGCGGGCCACAATGTCCTTAGACTCTGGATCTTTTTCGCACAATTCAAAAAATATGTGTTTTTTATCGCGATTACGGTCGAATCCTTGGATCTCACCGCAGATCCATACGGCGTTCGGAAAACCGTAATTAAGGACATCTTTGATGAGAGTATTAAGTTCTGAGACTGTCAAAAATTCTTTATTCATAATTTAAAAGTAATACTGGGCTCACTACCCACACAATCTGCCACTGCTGATGAGCATCGCGGCACATCGCAGCCACCGCGCTCGTCTTCAACCCAATCACCGGCTTATCCTCTTCGCCGAGGATTAATTGAGATATCAGCCGCGGCAAAAACGGCAAATGCCCCACCAGCATCAAATCCTCTTGCCGCTTATTAAGCTCATTTAAGATCGGCTCAATCGAATCGCCCGGCCCCAGAGAATCATGCTGGATCAACTTCGCAGTCGGAGTAATAAAATTCTTAATGATCTGCGCAGTTTCTTGCGCCCGTTTTTTATCGCTGTGAAAAATTTCGTTGACTTGGATACCGGCGCGCCTCAAAAACTGAGCGGCCCGCGTCACCTCATCTCTTCCCTGCTGGTTCAGCGGCCGCTTGGGATTTTCCTGGGCAGCCGCGGCCTCGCCGTGCCGGACAAGGTATAATTTCATAGCTTCTCCAATCGCTTCAACGCGGCTTTGATTTGCTGCGCGCTCGCCATGCTGTGCGACTCAATGACTTTGATATGGCCTCTTTTCATAAACGGAAAAACTTCCGTCAAGTCATAATCACCGGTAAAGGGCGCATGATGATCCTTTAAGACTTTTACCCCGTGGATATGCCAGCCGATCATACGGTCAGAATATTTTTTCAAATAACTTAATGGCGCGGCAAACCCCAGTCGCACATTCACTTCTCCATGGCCAACATCATGCCAATAGGACATTCCTTGCTTTTCGAATAAATCCAAAAAAAAACCGACCTCATCAATATTAGGAATTTCAATGGGATAATAACGGGTCTCTAAACCAATTTTGATATTTTTTTTCTGAGCGTACGCCATGACTTCCTTTAAACTCTCCACTAGGATATTTAAATAGATTGCCTGTTTTCCTTGACGCGCCTTGCTCAATTGCAGGCGCAAATCTTGAAATTTCTGCGTACGCTCCTTTCCCTCCCGATACAATTGAAAAAGTTTTGGCGAAGGGTCATTGTCCAATTCAATTGTTCCGGCGTGAATGACCACGGCCCGGGCGCCAACACGAAAGGCTGTATCAATAGAATATTTGGTCCACTTGATGGCCAGCTCCCGTTCTTTTTGTTCGAGTGACGATAAACGATAATAATTGGAGGAATGACGCGGCGATGGCCCATCAAAAGGCAAAGGACAAAAATTATGAACGCTTAAGACTTTTAACTTAAATTCGGCCAGCAGCGGAATCAACTCTTCGAGCTGCTTGTGCGTTAATTGATAACCCAATTCCAAGCTTCGGATTCCAATTTCTTTAATTTCTGACAACATCTCCCGCGCGTTGCGATTAACACCGTAATTCCAAGCTGTGGAAAGGGATAGCATAAAATATCTTAGCGGCAACGTTTATCTTTATAAATCCTTTGGGCGATCAATTCAGCTTTTAGAACCTCTTGCGCTGGTTTGACCACTGCCAAAAGTCCTTTAAATTTTTGAGAAATCAATTCCTTTTTGGCATGCAGAGCGCGCGCGTTCTCGGGTGTTTTGTTGCTTAAGTCCGCGGCATACCATTGCTCAAATTCTTTAAAATCCGACATGTCCTGATTATATTCCTCTAACATCCGATGGCAGAGCAAAATCTTTTCATCGAGCCTCACATCACCATCACCCTTCATATCCTGCCAGCGATCCAGGCAAAATTTTTCTAAAACTCCCCTTTGCTGCATGACATAGCACGACTCTAAATTTTTATCCACTTCCACATAAAGCGCCAAAAGTCTGCGCTGGATTTTATTTTTCGTTCTTAACTCGGTGAGAAATTTAAACATTTATCTGAAACGATTCTGCACTTTTAAAACCAATTGTAATGACCAATCCCGCGGCAGATACCGGAACAACAAAGCCATCATCCTATTTTTGATGCCCGGAATAATAATCATTTGTTTTCGCATGAGGCCCTGATAGCCAATCCGCGCCACGGTTGACGCATCCAAAAAATTCGCTTTAATGACGGGTGTGATTTTCATTCTCGCCCGCTCTTGAAATGCGGTTTTCACGGGTCCTGGACAAAGGATACTCACACTCACTCCGGTTTTTTTAAGTTCCCCATTAAGCGCCTCGGAAAAAGATAGCAAAAAAGACTTTGCCGCATAATATACAGCGCCAAAAGGCCCGGGCTTGAAAGCAGCAATGGAGCCAATCTGAAGAATTTTACCGTTATTTTCCTTGAGCATATCTCCCAGAAAAATGTGGGTGAGCTGAACAATCGCGGTCAAATTCACCTGAATCATTTTTAAATATTCTTCCAGGCTATTTTCTGAGAAAGCGCCGTGCAGACCAAATCCGGCATTGTTGACGAGAACGTTCACTTTGATCTGGGCCTGCTGCAATTCCTTATAAATTTCTTTGGCAGAATTTGGCTGCGCTAAATCTTTGACAATCGTGCAAACCGGAACATGAAATTCTTTTTCCAATTGCTGCGCAGCGTCCTGCAATTTTTCAGTATGCCGGGCAACCAGAACCAGCGTATATCCATCCCGGGCGAATAAACGGCTCAATTCATACCCTATGCCCTGAGAGGCACCGGTGATTAAGACCGTTTTTCGCACATTGGACATAAAGGCCGAATAAATCCCGTGAGAGAACGTAATTTTCTAACAGGATAAAAATGGCTTAACCATGCAGTTGTGAAAGGTGTTTAATGCGTTTAAGCATATTCGGATGCGTACTCAGGCCTTCCAATAATCGATCCCCAAAGTTGAGGTGAATATTTTTCTGCCGTAAACGTAAGAGTTCACTGGAATCAATGGTGCCGCTGTGATCTAAATCCAACTGGCTCAGTTCCCGAATTTCCTTAAAAGCCTGCGATGGGTCATTCACAAAAAACGCCTTTAACCCTTCTGCCTCTTTTAAAACATCTTTGTTCAGACGGGCCGAGCCATAAACCAGCTTGTAGAGCGCAGAGGCTAAGGCCGCGGGTTTATTCCCCAACTCGACGGATCCGCGATCGGCAAAATATTCGCGGATTCGGGAAGCATATAAAACCAGCAGATTGGTCACAAAATAAAAAATAAATGCCACAAGGCCGATGAGGGCGGTATTGTTGGAATGGCGGTCATCGCGGCGATGCCCATAAAACATAAAATGCCAGGCGATGCGATACATTATCATCGGGATCACCGAAAGCAGCGTGATCGTTAGCACATCATTATTCTTGATGTGCGTAATTTCATGGCCAATAACCGCCTTGAGCTCTTCCTCGCTCAATAGGCGGGTGATTCCCTCTGTCACGCATACCCTTCCATCACCGAATCCTCGGCCAAAAGCAAAGGCATTAGGAATCGCAACCGGCGATATACACACCTTAGGCATGGCAATATTCGCCCGCTTGGATTGCTCTTCAATCATCGCGTAGAGCCGCGAGTTTTCCTCCCGTTTGATATACCGGATCCGCATGGTCCATTCAACGATTTTAGGCCCGATTAAATACTGCAGAAACATAAAACCAAAAGAAATCATCAAATAAAAATAAAAATCGTTAATCCCCATGGCCGTTCCAACCATGACCACAATGGCATACACAATGCCGAAGAGCACGGCCACAAGCAAAAACATTTGCATTTGTAAGGCTAACATCTGTCTCCTCCTTTTTAAAAATTCACTAAATCGTTTTCGAAAGCGATTGTATTTTAGCAAAATTTGGCAGGATTATAAAGGAATATCGAAACGCAGCGCCACGCAGCGCCCGAGGTCAAAATTTACGGAAGCTAAGGCCACGGGCTTGCCCGTGGATTTAGCTGCAGTACTTGCCCGTGGTTTCATGCCACGGGCAAGTGGCGACCCGAAGGGTCGTCCCTTGACTAAATTTTTATGCCGTTTTCGTTCCAAAATTCTAAAATTCCCCAGAACTGATTCTAAAACAATACTCCAGATGACCTGATAGACCTTATCGTAATAAATAGATTTTTCAACAGATTCATCATTCACGGTTTGCAAGCGTACCCCAATATCAAACCGTTTTTCCCCTTTTTGCCTCTGTCTCCCTGGTTCGCACCAACGGACCTCGCCGTGCATGGGTATGGCATCTCTGCCGTCCGGTATAAAAACCTCCAAAAAAAGCAGATCGCCTTTTTGCAATTTTTTCTGCGAGGTAAAACAAATCCCTTCAGCACTGACATTTTTACTGATAGCAGCGTACTGGGGAGAGGCCGGGTGATGTGCTTTATCGATAAGCCGAAACCTGACCTTTGTTTTAATATCATAAGCAACGTGAAAATAAATTTTGACTTCGGTGTCATACCGGCTGTATTTCCTATTTTCCTTTTTAGTCATTGCGCCTTGCTATTTTGAATACCGAGCTGCATTCTCAGCTTCGATTTTTTCCATAATAACGGCTTGTTGTTCTTTGATCTGCCGTTTCATAGCGCGCTTACGCCCGCGCTCTTTCTTTTTAATCCGTGCCTCGCGGCGGTCATCTTTACGCTCTTTAACGATCTCTTCGGCATCCTCCTCATCTTTGCCAATCGCCGCAAAAAAATCCGTGACATTATTTATCATCGTCTGCCGATCTTCGACTTTACCCGCGGCTGAGCTCTCAGCGTAAGACGAAAAAGCCCGAAGGCTCACTCCCAAGACAGAAATCATCAGAATGATAATTATTTTTCGCATGATTCCTCCTTCATTTTGTGACCCAACGGCCATCGTCCTCTTGAATTTTATCACCGGGCATGGCCTTATCCCGTTGAACTTGGGCAAAGACTTTTTCGATTGTCTCAATCGCGTCTTGCAAACCGTTTTGCAGCGCGATCGTCTGGTAAATTGTCTTACGGTCGTTATTCTCGGCATCCGCTAACGACTTGGCCAAAGCGTCATTCCCAAAAACTTCCACATAGCCATGGTTGTTCTCACCGATTGTGCCTTGGGATTTTAACTCTTTGAGTTTTTCAAACCGATCCCGGCGGCTGTCCAACGCCGCCTGGACTTGCGGTGTCATTTCTTTGATACTGTACTTTGCCTCAGCCAGCGCAGTAGCAGGATAAAAAATCACATTAAACAAAATAACAAAAATTGCTAACAAAAATTGGCGTGCCATTTTTGCCTCCTTACTTGGATGGTGAACTCACCGTTGGTTTTTGACCGCTGACAAAATCTTCAATATCCGTGGCCGTATCCTTAAGTCCTTTGATATCCACGGTGATATGCGCCTGAATTGTGATCGGCCGTTTGGGATCTCCCACAGCTTTCACGGTGCAGCCGGCAATACTCCAAGCAAAAAACAGACTGCCCATGATCACAATCAGCCCTCTGAAATTATTTCGCTCCATCCCTGTCCTCCCCTTTATCCTCAATTCTGCAAAAAATTTGATAAATATTTAAGCAAATTTTTCAGCCCGCCTTCGATATTAGTGTCCACCGTCATGTTTATGCCAAGATTAAATTTACGACTTTCCAATTGAATTTTGCTTGAAATTTTTTCATCACTGATGCTTTTAATCACCACATCAGCTCTTTCCAGCGGCACCTGACCGTTGGTTTTAATCAATTTTTCCAAATCCTTACGCTGGGGGATCTGCGGAATATACGCGACCAAATATTGCAGCAGTGAGGCCTTGATTTCGCCTCCCTCCGGCGCATCAAAAGACGCTTCCAGCGCATTAATCCCCTGCCTATCGCCTTTGGCATTCACAAATCCGTGCACCCGGCCTCGCACTTTCGAAAAAAATTCCGGATTAACCTTTTGCAGCTGCCGCAAGTCGATTTTGGTTAATTCCATAGTGATACTATAAGCGATGTCCCTGGCATAATCCAGCGAAATTTGGCCTTTTATCTGACCATCATAAAAATCAGTGCTGAAATCATTGAACATGATTGTATTCTTATCGCCGGACAGCCCTGCCTTAAGATCGGTGAACACATAATTGGCAAGATTAAGCCCGAAGGATTTAAAATTTCCTTGCAGGGTTTTGATATTTCTATCCGTAAAACGGGCGTCAACCGAAAGCTGACCTTCCCGCAGCGCCAAAAGATCAGACTGCACATCCACACCTTGCAGCTGTAAAAGCATACGCCTTTGTGCGGTAAAAATTTCAAGCCCATGCAAGTCCACTTCGCGTATGCGCACTTGAAATTTTTGCGAGCCTTGCAGTATTTGGCTTTCGATATCTTTAAAATGAAAATAGCAGGGGAAGGAAAAACTTTGCCGGCCAATGCTTAATTCTTGAATGACAATCTCCGGCAAACGCGGATTGAGCCATCGCGGAAGGTTACTTTCCAGCAACTGCGGTGAATTGAACAAAAAATAAAGAAAGCTTATCCCAACGGCACAAATACAAAGAACGAGAATAGCAATAAATCCAATGCGCTTTACTATTTTCCACCAACCGTCAAAGTCATCTTGCATTCGGGTTATTCCGCGCTCACCTGCGGTAAATGTTTGAGGACTAGCCGCGCTCCTGAGGCGACACCGATCTCGCAGACAATTTTTTCGATATCCCCCTCAGAGACATCCACTGGCGCTTCTAAAATAAAAGTCGCCTTCTCTCCCGGTTTAATATCTTCTGGGACATTATGCCGGTAAGATACTGGCTCTTGCTTCTTAAGCGTATAGAGCAGCCCATTTTTCATGACCAGAAAAAATTTATCAAAAAAATAGTCGCTGTAAATCGACTTTGCCATTTTATTTTTCATTTTAATGATGATCTGCTTGGGTTTCACTTGGGCCCATGCCTCAACGTCACCGCTGATACTTCCGCCGCTAGAATGGGTCACATTTTGTCCCGCAAAGTTATAAATCTGAAAGGCCTTATCACCAACAGATTGCGTGATCCTGACCCCATAAAAATTGGCCTCCTCCAGCGTGGCACAGCCCAAAACAAAAATACACACCCCCCACGACAATAACCTCTTCATAAACCGCTCCCTTCTTCAAACATCTTGCGGATGTTTGCTCCAAAGAAACTCCCGTGTTTCGCGCACAATCACGCCATTGAGCAACAAAAGTGAAATCAAATTCGGAATGGCCATAAGCGCGTTGGCGATATCGGCAAACGACCAGACAATCGGCAGCGAGGCTACAGCGCCTACCATCACTGCCCCCACCCACAAGCAACGATAGGGAAAGACTGCCTTTTCTCCCCAAAGATATTCCACGGCCTTTTCGCCATAGTACGACCAGCCTAAAATCGTCGCAAAAACAAATGTCAAAAGCCCTACGGTAAGGACAACTGGACCAAAGATCGGTAAATCCGCAAAGACCGCTTTTGAAAGCGCCGCGCCATTAAGCCCTTCCCTCCAATGCCCGGAATTGACCATCACAATACCCATGAGCGCGCACATGACAACCGTATCCCAAAATGTCCCGGTGGAAGAAACTAAAGCCTGCCGAACAGGATTCTTAGTTTGGGCTGCGGCGGCCACAATGGCACCGCTTCCCATGCCGGATTCATTCGAAAAAAGCCCTCGGGCAATCCCATAACGGATCGCCTCTTTCATTCCCGCTCCTAAAAATCCGCCTACCGCGGCTTGCCCAGTAAACGCCGTTTGAAAAATTAAACTGAGCGTCTGTGGTATTGTTTCAAACTTTACCACTAAAAGCACTAAACAGCCCACAATATTAAAGATCGCCATAAATGGGACTAACTTTTCACAGGTCCGGGCGATGGATTTGATCCCGCCGAGAATAACAATAGCGGTAAAAAAGGTCAAAACAATACCGGTTACCCAGAGGGGAATTCCGGTTGTCTCTTTTACTAATTGCGTCAACGAATTGGCCTGCACCATGTTGCCGATACCAAACGCGGCTACCGCGGTCAAGGCGGCAAATACAACCGCTAACCATTTACAATGCATACCGCGCTCCAAAACATACATTGGGCCGCCTGCCATTAAACCTGTTTTTGCGGTCACGCGGTATTTCACCGAAAGCAAAGATTCCGCGTATTTGCTGGCAATGCCAAAAACTCCGGTGAGCCATAACCACAAAATAGCTCCAGGGCCTCCGGAGGCAATGGCCGTGGCCACCCCGACAATGTTTCCCGTTCCAATGGTCGCCGCCAAGGCCGTCGTTAAGGCGCCGAATTGACTCACATCCCCTTCGCCCTCTTTTTTGCGCTCAAAGGAAATTTTGATGGCTTGTCCCATGTACCGTTGAATAAATCTCAGGCGAAAAGTGAGAAAAATATGCGTCCCGCATAAAAGAATCAACATCGGCGGGCCCCAGACCCAATTGCTCATATCGGCTAACATTTTCTCCAGCATTTGCATATTATCTCCAACAAATAGCGGCAGGCAGGCCCGCCGCAGACAGGCTCTTATGGGTTAACCGTATTTTTTCTGGCGTGGGACGTCAACACAACCAGCACCAAAAAATATGTGATCAGACCTAACAACAGGCCAACCAGTAAATATCCTATTATAAGCGGATAAAGGATTTGCATCATGGAAATATCAAATAAATTTCTATCAAATAAATTTTTCCAGTGAAAATCCCGCAGCACATCTTTTAATTCTTGATGGACTTGACTCCACTGCGCCCCCGTGACCCAGGAACCGACTTTAATAGAAAATAAAAAAGTCACAAAACTTAACCATGTGTTGGTTAAAAGACTTCCCGTAAAAGCCGCCACTCGGTTCACCCGAAAGACAAACGCGAGGACTAATGACGCCACCAGGCCGGTGCCAGGCAAAATCCCAGTAAATACCCCTAAGCCAAACCCCAATGCAATTTTTTGCGGGGTATCATGGATATTTACTAATTTTTTATAAAGCCGCTGCCAAAAATTGCCGTGGGTATTGGCCAAAATGGGTGACGAGTTTGAAGTATGGGCATTCATAATTGCAAAAAAAATTATCGAGTATTCATATACTACCCAACAACAAAATCAGTGTCAATTTATAAATCATTTTTCGACCGGCTCCTATCGATAAATTTTCATTCCCGTTCATGCACGTCCAAATTAATATGAATAATTTCGACGAGGAAAACTGTAAGAGAC
>CAYHTV010000071.1:0-10424 GCA_964359575.1 uncultured Planctomycetales bacterium | reverse complement strand
TCCCAAAGGGGAGAAGGAATTATAACATCAGAAATTAATGTTACAATGTACTAGTCAATTATTTGAGAAATGAAAAAGCGATATTACGATTGTATTGTGATCGGTGCGGGTCACGCAGGTATTGAGGCGGCTTTGGCAGCCAGCCGCATGGGATCTTCCACTTTGATGGTTACGCTATTTTTTGAAACCATTGGCCAGATGAGCTGCAATCCGGCGATCGGCGGGGTAGGCAAAGGCCAGTTGGTTAAGGAAATCGATGCCTTGGGCGGAGAAATGGGATTAGCGGCTGACCGTACCGGCATCCAATTCCGGCAGCTCAATGCCTCCAAAGGGCAGGCCGTCCGTTCTTCCCGCTGTCAGTCGGACCGCAAGGGTTATAAACTTTACATGCAGGAGGTCGTCAGCCGCCAGAAGAATTTGGATATTCTGATCGGGGAAGTTGCGGAAATTTTTGTAAAATATGGGGAAGTTGTCGGCCTTAAAACCGCCGCCGGCGATAAAATTTTAACAAAAACAGTTATTGTCACGACGGGAACTTTTTTAAATGGCCGCATGCATGTCGGAAAACAGATTACTCCTGGCGGACGGGTGGGAGAGCCGGCTGCGGTGCGCCTCGCTGATAATTTTAAAGATTTAGGGTTTGAAGTCCTATTTTTTAAAACTGGAACGCCGCCGCGCCTGGACGGACGCAGAATTGATTTTTCAAAATGTGAGCCGCAGTATTCCGATGAGCGGCCGATCCCGTTTTCTTTCCGCACACCTGCCATTCCTAAAGAACAGAAATTGCTGCCGTGCCATATCACGCACACAACCGAGCAAACGCACGATATTATCCGGGCGAATTTTCATCTCTCGCCCATGTATTCTGGGCAGATCCATGCGACGGGCGTGCGTTACTGCCCATCGATCGAAGATAAGATTAAAAAATTTTCCGCAAAAAACAGCCACCATGTGTTTCTCGAACCGGAAGGGTTGGACACCTTTGAATATTATCCGAATGGGATATCAACGGGGTTACCGGTTGAGATTCAAGAGCAGATGGTGCATTCGATTCCTGGATTGGAAAAAGCGGTTTTAACAAAGCCGGGCTACTCGATTGAGCATGGCGTGATTCCGGCCACGGAATTGAAGCCAACGCTGGAGACAAAAAAGATTTCTGGATTATTTCTAGCCGGACAGATCAACGGAACCACCGGTTACGAAGAGGCGGGCGCGCAGGGGATGATGGCGGGGATTAACGCTGGTCTTAAAGTTCAAGAAAAAGCGCCGTTTATCCTGGGCCGCCAGGAGGCGTACATCGGCGTTTTAATTGATGATTTAACGACCAAAGGGACAGATGAGCCGTACCGGATGTTTACCTCCCGTGTGGAATACCGATTAATTGTCCGGGAAGATAATGCAGATAAGCGTTTGGCGCGCTATGGTCATACATTTGGTTTTTTGAGTGATAACGATTATCATAAGGTCATTGAGAAATATGAAATGATTGCTAAAGAAGTAGAGCATCTTAAAACCATCCGAGTTCCTCCTGACTCGCCGTTGAACGAAGAATTGCAAAAAATTAACAGCGCACCCTTGCGCCAGCCGACATTGCTCGCGGATATTTTACGTCGGCCGGAAGTGAATTATCAGCTGATTGCGCCGTACGACGGGAATTTGAAAAATTTTCCCCAAGGGGTCATTGATCAGGTTGAATATGAAATCAAGTACGAAGGATTTATCAAAAAACAGTTTAAAACTGTAGAAAAATTTCGCCATATTGAGAGCATCAAAATTCCCGCAGATTTGGATTATCACCAAGTTGGCGGCCTTTCGACTGAAATCCGCGAGAAATTGAAACGTTTTGCGCCGGTTTCCTTGGGCCAAGCCAATCGTATCTCTGGCGTGACGCCTTCTGCCATTTCCATTTTGATGGTTTATCTGCGTAAGTTGAGCCTGGAGCGCAAAGCCGCTCGGGAAGAAGCAGTGAAGAAGCAGATTGATTGACATTGACACATTTTGACGGCGGGTGTTATAATCCAGCAGCTATTTTAATCACCAAATTTTTCACCTTTCAATCATTCAAAAAGGGAGGTTGTAATGAGCGTCGCGACAGAAATGAAAATTGCCAACGATATTACCGAACTCATTGGTAAAACTCCGTTGGTTAGGTTAAACAAAGTGACCCAGGGCTGCCAGGCCGAGGTTGTTGCTAAGTTGGAATTCTATAATCCCTTGGGGTCAGTCAAAGATAGGATCGGTTTAGCGATGATAGAAGTTGCCGAGCGTGACGGCAAAATTGACAAAAATAAGACGGTCATCCTGGAGCCAACGTCTGGAAATACCGGAATTGCGTTAGCTTTTGTCTGCGCGGTCAAAGGATATAAAATTACCCTGACCATGCCCGAGACGATGAGTTTAGAAAGACGAGCCCTTTTAAAGGCTTTAGGCGCCAGTTTAGTTTTGACCCCGGGTCCGGAAGGCATGAAAGGGGCGATTAAAAAAGCTAATGAATTGGCTGCTTCTGATAAGAATTATTTTATTCCGCAGCAATTTGACAACCCTGCGAATCCAGAAATCCATCGTAAAACCACGGCTGAAGAGATTTGGAATGACACCGCCGGCAAGGCGGATTTTATCGTTGCGGGTGTTGGAACCGGCGGGACAATCACTGGGGTAGGCGAGGTGATTAAGAAACGAAAACCTTCTTTTAAGACGGTTGCTGTTGAACCCAAAGGATCGCCAGTGCTTTCTGGCGGTCAGCCAGGGCCGCATAAAATTCAAGGTATCGGCGCGGGTTTTGTTCCAAGCATTTTAAATATGAAAATCGTCGATGAAATTATTCAGGTTGATAACGACGAAGCCTTTGCCATGGCCAAGCGGCTTATCCGCGAAGAAGGGATCCTCTGCGGGATTTCGTCGGGAGCGAATGTTCACGCGGCGCTGCAGATCGCCAGACGGCCGGAAAATAAAGGAAAATTAATTGTAGCTATTATTCCATCGACCGGTGAGCGCTACTTGAGCACGGCGTTGTTTGATGAATATAGAAATTGATGTTTTGTGTCAGGAATAAAATAACCTCCTGCATACAGGGTGTGCAGGAGGTTATTTTGTTTCGATCGGCAAGAGGAGATGTATGAATAAAAATCCAACTTTCCGCTTTTTTTTTCTCATTGCTTTACTTCTTTTCTTTTGGTTTTCTAGCCAGGTTGTTCATATCGATCTTCATTATTTTCGTTTATTGTTTACGGGGTTACCATTGGCCGTGGCGGGGTTTTTGTACATCCTCATTTACGTTGGGGTGACGACCTTGGTGTGGTTCGGCACGATTGATTTCTTCCGCATCACCGGGGCAATCATGTTTGGGCCGTACTGGAGTTCGCTTTTTGTATGGATTGCCGAGACCGCCAACGCGGGCATTTTATTCCATTTAAGCCGGCGCTTGGGAAGAGAATTTGTTCAGCAAAAATTTCATCTAAAGGAAAAAGACTTACAATATTCTAAGCAGCACGGGGGATTTTGGCGGGTTTTTGTTTTACGGATTAACCCTTTGGTTCCGTTTCGGTTTATGGATATAGGATTTGGCTTATCCAGAATAGAATTTTCGAAATACTTTTGGGGCGTGGTTTTAGGCTCCCCATTAAGAATTTTTTGGCTGCAATATGTTATTTTTGGAATTGAGAAAACAGTTTTCAGCAATCCCCAAGCCCTTATGGATTATTTTCAGCGTAATCCGCAGACCTTTGCTTTTAGTGCTTTGTATTTATTCGGAGTTTTTATTTTGACGGTCGCGGCGGTTATCATCACCGTTGTCAAACGAAAACGGCAATAGGCCTCTCCCTCGCTCCTGCCAAGGTTTGTTAGTCACTGACATTTACGTACAAAAAACCGCTTCCGCTGTGGTTTAAGAGGCTGCTCACCGGTGTGATACTGATGATTTTTCCGCCGGCCACGTTCATAAAAACAAGATAAAAATCAAAAGTCCTCTGGCCGGTCGGCTGGCCGATGAGGGCGACGATATGAAAACTTCCTAACGGATCCTGGCGGTTGAGGCGCTGCCCTATGTCCTTGGCAGTCACAAAGAAATTTTGCGTCCGGGGATCATATTGAAAGAGATTGTATTCAACTAATTTTGTCTGGTTTACATAGAGATACAGCTTCAATTCATCCATTTGGTTCGTGGTGTTAGCTTCATTGATTAAAAATCCGGCTACGTTAAATTCGTTAACCAATCCCTCTAGTATGGCGCGGTTCTGCGCCGAAGTGATGGCGATGGGGTTGGAATAAACATTATTGGGGCCTTTCTCGCGAAAATATACTCGATAAAAAATATTATTTTGTATGGTTCCCGTGTATCCGGCATGGCTTGAACCGAGGGCAGTACAGCAATCCTGGAAATTGACCGATGTTTTGCCAAAATCATTGTCCTGCTGGATCACATTATTTTTTAAATCGATATCAATTTTTCCGATAAGCGGCAAAACCGGTGGCAGGGCCACCCGATAATAATACATGATTTCCGCGAAACCATTATTGACTGTGATGTCCAGAAAATCGGCAAATTGATTGATAAAGAGGCTGAGATTTGTAAATTTTAAAATGTTAAGAGTAGCCCATTGCTGCCCTTGCAGGGAGGCGATATACAAAATCCGTTCCGAGGTTTGATGATTTAAAGTCACAAAAGCAATAAAGGGTTGAGCCGCGCCATTGGGATCCGTGCCTATCGTAATGGTGGCCATCTCGGCGCTTTCATTCGATGAAAAACCAGCCATAATGTTGACCGTGCTCTGCTGGGCGGTCCAGGGATTATATTGAATATAATTAAGGATAGGGTTAGTCCCCAGCGGGGTCGCTTCGGCCACGATGATATGGGCTACATTAGTGGTATCAAAGACCGTTTTGACGTAGGGAGATTGGAGGAGAGAAATGACATTATCGAAGATCACTTGCGGGGAGTTCTTGCTGATCGCAGCGATATGCAGATCATAACCGTTGGAAGAATTATTAATCACATAGCTCACAAAGTGAGCGGGTTGTATTCTGGGAGGGTATTTCTGAATAGAAGAAAGTGCTGTTCCCCAGGCAGAGGAGATATTTAAAATACCGGATAGTAATATAATAAAAATTTTTTTGTTCACAGAATGCCTTCGTTCAAGAAGAATATTTTTTAGAAATTAGGTGAATGATTTAAGTATAACATGTCGTTATAAGGAGTGCGGTCTATTTGAGGAGTCGGGGAGTTTTGCCCAGACCCCTCGTTCCGCCCACCCCGCTGCTTTCATTGGGCCACAGATTACGATCACGTAACGTTTGAAGTTGATTACGAATAGATTTTCGTTGCCCAACTAAAAAATGCCTAAATCGCAGGAGACTACGTAAATGGCGGGTATTGAGACTGCTGATATGTGTGCCTGAGGCAAAAAACCGCTATAACTCATACGGCCAATTAATTCGGCACCTTTTTGATCATTTTTAGTCTCAGACTCTGTGATAGCCTTCATTTTCTTGGGATGGCCTAAATAAAATTGATCGACTAAATCGACTACACAATCATGGTATAGACCCCAATTGCGGGTGGCTTCCGTGGTCAGTTGTTTAGGGCCAGGAATGGTTGCAATAAACGTTCAAATGTTTTCTTTAGTGTTTTCCATCTTGCAGCGCTGAATTTGTTGGCCAAATTCATTTAAAACACTGTAACTACTGGTTCGCTTGTGAAAATCAACACCGATTGTTATCATAATTTGTGTCCTCCTATTTAACGTTTAATCTCTTACCCTAAGTTTATATAGACTTAGGGTAAGAGGACACAATTATTCATTTTAACTTTGTATAAAGATCAATAATATCCACATCAGAGAAGGTTATTCGTAAAAACTATTATTTCCCAATTTAATATTTTTTATTGCATGTTCAACTGGGAAAGGTTAGAAAATTCAAACGGATTTTGAGCGACAATTTGCGAATAAATTGTCCCGACAGACCCTGGCGGAATAGTTATTGGCATGAAAGCTTCACCATTAATGCTTGTGGTGAAAGGGGCCAAAGGAACAATTGTGCCTGTAAGCCATAGATTTCCGATAATACCCGGTATTTGAACAGGTGTCGTTAATTTCATATCACTTAAATAGGGGGTCCCTGTCCGCTGAGGAGTATCAATCCAAACTAAATCTACGGTTGTCCCACTCACTCCTTTTAATAATCCATTAAGCCCACGGTAATAATGAATAAGACCAAATTGGTCAGCACCAACGTCTACGAGCGCGCCGCTGGCGGTTGGCCGAGGATTCCCATCAATATCATCCGCTGGCGCCCCGATCGATGGCAAAGAAACAACCGGCCTGCTATTACGATTTAAAGAAGTTGCTTTAATATGATAATCACCATTAAGGGAGGTTGATGAAGAAGGATTTTTAATAAACCCAGGCGATGTTGAATAATTACCGCTTCCCCCGGTAAAGCCGGCCTGAATATTATTGTTATTGACACTGACCGTTGTTGAGGCTGAAGTAATATTTAATAATTGATTGGTATTATGCGTTGGCGCGATATCCCAAAAAATATTGTTTTCAATCCCAAGGATATTATTCCCAGGAAATTTACCCGTGCGAGTTTCTATGACTGATCCCGCTTGAAGTCCCGAAGGGTGATAATTATTGGCAAGGGTATTATGATAAAAATAATGCGTATCGTTAGCCCCCACTAAATAAACAATCATCCCCCAGCCATATCCTGGGGCGATATTATCCTGAATAAAATTATCATATATAAACGACTGCCTAATATTTTCAATATAAATACATTGACCTGGATTAGGAACTGTCCCATTGGCCTTAATTGTATTCTTAAAAATCGATGTATTGCCTGAATTTAAATTTTGCTCGCCCACGTAAATCGCCTCCCCTTGTCCTCTTAGGGCGACATTATTTTCAAAATGATTCGATTCAATGTTAAGGCTAAAAAGATTTGTTTGCTGAGGCATAAAGGCCACGGCACCGCCAAAAGGGGTAGCGCGATTTAGGTAAAAAATATTTTGACGCAAGGTAACATCGCGGTGGTTATTCGTAATAACAGTTGGGCGTAAGGCAACCGCTCCGCCCGTATAGGCATAATTATTAATAAAAATATTATTTTGAATAACGACACCCGTCTTAACATTATAAATTAAAATCGCTCCGCCTGAATCATTAACAGGTGGGCAAGGTAACGGGTTGCATAGGTTATCAATAAATCCGTTTTTGATAGTCAAATGACTAATTTCAAAATTGATCGTTGATGTAGTGTTACCTTGGGAAATGACCAAAAACCTAGTCTGGCGCACGCCCCCTAAATCAATCACCACATCATCTGGATTACCGTACTCGCTGGTTATAGTCACCGGAAGGCTCACAATGACATTCCTATTCCCTGAACCAGTATAAGGCACTGAACTTTTGCGGAATTTAATAATAGTTCCCTGTGGGGCGCTCGATAAGGCGGAGGCCAAACTAGCATAATCTCCTGCTTGTGTCCCAATGCAGCGGACATTTCCCGTATTTTGGCACGGAGTTAATTGAGCAGAAGCCGGCGCAGATAATAAAAATACCCCTAAAAAAACACTAATAATCCCCCCTGGATATTTTGTTTTCATAAAACCTCCTAAAATGGATTAAAAAAAATTAGAATATTCTCCGTACAGCCTTCGGCGTCAATTCTAGAAAAAATTCTCGATCAACGCAGAAATTAACAAAATCCTGTATGGATAAAACAGTGGGAGTATAACACATAAGATGCACTTGTCAATGCAGTGGAGAGTGGAGGGGCGCTGTCAGGGGACGTATTGCAGAGGTAACGGAGCAAGCCGTGGGTGAAGGGATTCATATATTCTCTATCCGTCTCCAATCCGTAAATACCGGATCGAAGTTACGCTGTTTTAACAGCGTCACAATCTCCGCCACCGAACGATGGTCGGAAACATCGAACTGCGGGTCTTGGGATTCTTTATCAATCAGCGTGTAACCGCCGACGGAGGTGTTGGAGCCGGCGGAGACGCGGGTGATGCCGAGTTCTAAAAGATGGTCGCGCAGGCGCGGCTCTTCGCGGGTGGAAAGATTGATGCCGACGCGCGGGAAAAGCACACGCGTGAGGCAAATAATCTTAACAAATGTCGCATCGTCCACATCACAATGAGCAAATGATTTTCCTTTAATTTCCCGCAAGCGCGGAAACGACACGCTGTACTCTACACCTGAATATTTTTTTTCCATAAACCGTAAATGATTATACAGCGCGTAGAGATCTTCGGCCACATCCGTCAGCCCTAGTAAAATACCCATTGATATACTGCGAATCCCTGACTTGGCCGCGCGTTCGGGCGTTTCATAGCGAAAATCATAATTGGCTTTGGTTCCAGCCACATGCACAACACTGTAGCGCTTACGGTCATACGTTTCTTGATAGACAGTAATCCCATCGACACCGGATTCAAACAATTCTTTATATTCGGCCGCCTCCATGGGATGCACCTCGAGCGAAATGCTGGGGAAATAATTTTTGGCTACCTCGACTGCTTCTTTTAAATAGGGAAGCGGCGTCACGTTATAGGACTCACCGGTCAGCATCAAAATATTCTCAATGCCTTGCCCAGCGATATGACGCATTTCCTGATCCATCTCATTGGCCGCTAATTTAAAACGCTTGATACGGTTGTGACTATGAAATCCGCAATAGGTACAGTAACTGCTGCAAAAATTTGATAAATAGAGAGGGGCATACAACGAAATCGTTCGGCCGAAGTATTGACGAGTCAATTGGGCAGACTGTTGGGCTAATTGCTCAATGAATTTTGGGTTGGAATTAGAAAAGATGGATTTGATTTCGGAAAGAATAATCATAAAAGATAAAATGCAAAATTTTAATTGCGAAACCCGAAACAAATTCCAAATCCGAAATCACAGCATCAGATGCCACGGGCTCTGCCCGTGGATTGATGCAGTACTTGCCCGTGGTCATGCCACGGGCAAGTGGCGACCCGAAGGGTCGTCCCTTGACAACTTTCCAAATTTATAGCGTTGAAGAATTCGAATTTCAAATTTGTTTAGAGTTTCGATATTAGAATTTTGATAGTGTCGGAAAACCTCCTTTCAGTGTCATTGCGAGCGTTTTTGCGAAGCAATCTTTCCTGGATTGCTTCGTCCGAACTTCGTTCGTCCTCGCAATGACACCGGGAGGGTTTTCCGACACTATCATTTTGTGCTTATGGGTTTTCATACAAAAATTCCGTCAGCGGTGAGCTTGCCTGCGCTGCATCTTTGTGTTTCGGCAGGCGGCTCAAATACCCTAACCGTCCGGCCTGGACCGCCAGCGAAAACGCCCGCGCGAGTTCTGCCGGATGCTCGGCGGTTGCGACCGCAGTGTTGGCCAAAACCGCGTCCGCGCCGATTTCCATAGCCTCGGCGGCCTGCGAGGGCGCGCCGAGACCCGCATCGACAATGATTGGTAAATCAATCTCATTAATCAAAACTTTGATAAATTCTTTGGCTTTCAAGCCCTGGTTGCTTCCGATAAAAGATCCCAACGGCATGACTGCGGCTGCGCCTACTTTCACCAGCTCGCGGGCAACGTAGAGATCCGGGGACACATAAGGGAGAACGACAAAACCCTCCTTCACGAGGGCCTCCGCGGCTTTCACTGTCTCACTGTTATCCGGCAGCAAATATTTTGCATCATTGATCACTTCAACTTTAATCCAGTTGCCGCAGCCGGACTCGCGCGCTAAATGGGCAATTCGAATGGCTTCTTTGGCATTGCGCGCGCCGGAGGTGTTAGTCATCAGCGTAATATCTTTTGGGATATATTCGAGAATATTCTCTTCGTGGCGTTCGAGATCAATGCGCCGCAGGGCGACAGTGACGATCTGCACACCCGAGGCCGCAATCGATTCGGCCACATCGCTTTTATTTTTGAATTTTCCCGTGCCCAAAAGAAAGCGGTTGGTGAATTGCTGGGTAGCAATAATTAAGGGCTCATTGATCATAAAAATCAAAAATCAAAAATCAAATATCAAAGATAAGTCGCTGCACAGGAAGGTTTTATTTTTGATATTTGATATTTGATTTTCTATCCTCCTCCCACAAAATTGACCAATTCGATCGTGTCGCCATCAGCGAGGGTTTTTTGTTCCCAAGAGGGGCGTTTGATAATATCGCCATTGACTTCCGCAATGACGTGATGGGTGTCTTTACAGAATTGTTCAATAACCGTTTTTAAGCTGGCGGTTGTATGCAACTGTTTTGGTTGACCGTTGAGAGTAATTTTCATACCGTCATCTTAAGCTAATTTACTTTAAAAATCAATAGGACACAAGCCGACACGGGAGACGACTTAGACGACTTAACAGAGGTGGGATATTTAAAAATTATGGGCCTTTGTACAACTAAAGAAAAAAATTTGAATTTATCATTGAGGAG
>CAYHTV010000070.1:0-10858 GCA_964359575.1 uncultured Planctomycetales bacterium | reverse complement strand
TCCCCGGCAGGGTCACAAAATCCAGATTACTGTTCTTGTCATAATCATAATCCACCGTCTTTAAATCCGCGTACGTCAGCACATCCCTCCGATCAAACAAATCAAACACATACCCCGTCGCGTTCCCGTTGGCATCGGTGATCTTCTTTACATTTCCATTGATGTCATAATCATATTGGGTCACACCCTGCGGGGTATTCGCGTCCTTGATTTTAAACTGTAAATCCCGCTCATCGTATTCGTAACCCGTCGTATTATTCTGCGCGTCCACCACCGACTGGGGATTCTCGTTATTATCATAATTGTACGTCGTTAGACGATTCAAAGGGTCCGTCACCGTCTTTAAATTGTTCAAAATATCATACGTCATCTGGGCCGTCTGCCAAACGCTCGCCCCCGTATCCGCCTGGCGTTCAACCTTTTTCACATTCCCATTCTCATCGTATTCGTATTTCGTTAGAAAATTCAGAGGATTCTTCTCTTGAATCAGCCAGCCCAGTTCATTAAAATCCACATCCGTTGTATGATTTTCCGCATCCGTCACCAAATCCAAATAGCCAAAATTGTCATAGGTCAACTGCGTCACCGCGTTGATTCCCGCAGGATCGCGAATCACCTTCTCTAAATATCCCGTCGTTGGATAATACGTATATTGCGTCACTATCCCGTTGGGGTCCTGCATCAAAATCGGCTGGCCTTGACCGTTGTAGGCCAAATGCACCGCTGGGACTTGATTGTTGACCGCGGGATAATACACATCAACCAGATCGCCTTGCGTGTTATACCGAGGATCCGTCGACGGCAGTTGATAATCGTATGTAAAAGCCGTGATGTTTCCGCGGGCATCTAGGAGGGACTGAATCTGATTAAACTGCGGTTCGTACGTTAACTTTATCACGATATCATTCGTGTTGTTATCCGGCTGGGCCATATTCGTTTTGCGGCGGAATTCGAGCAAGTTACCGCGGCTGCGGACATTCGCATTATTTTCATCATACGTATATTTTATCCCGTTGCCTTTGGGAAACGTCACCGAAGTCATTTCCATATTGTTGTTATACGTGTAGGTCGTCACAAAAGAAGCCGGATCCCCCAGACGCAAACCGCGGGTGAATTCTTCTTTTCGGGTGACATTGCCGTTGGTATTAAGAGCGTATTTGACCACATTCCCATTGCGGTCGGTGACGGTGGTTTCATTCTTAGCCGTATCATAAGCAAATTGAAAAGAGCCCGCGCCTAAATCCTGCTGATAGACACGCCCGGATGTATCGTAATGATTGGTCACAAAGGTCTGGTTTTTGGCATCGGTGATTGTTTTTAAATTATGGCTGGTATCGTAGCTAAAATTTTTGACAAGGCCCTGCGGATACTGCGGTGTCGCCGGCCGGGTGATCGAAAGCAAATCATCAGCCGTAGGATCATACGTGAAGGAAACCACACGCCCCGCGTAGTCGATGATTTTATCCAGCCGGCCATCGGGATTATAAAAGAAATTGATGTCGCGTCCAGCCGTATCGGTCATCTTGATCAGGCGATAATCAAACCCAATCACCGTGCGGCCTGAGTTCTGAGTAAAACGGGAGGTCCCGGTAATCGGCAAAGACCCCCGCGGGTCATACGCAAACGTGATCTGATTACCGTTACGGTCGCGCAGAGCGGTTAAATTTCCGTTGATATCAAACGTTTTCTGATCGCCGTTTCTTTCCGTCAACGTCCAGGTGCCGTTGATTTCCTGCACCAAGGTTTGATAAAATCCCGCCGGCGGGATGTATTGATTATTTTGGAATTGATATTCATCAAAACGCCCATCGCCGCTTTGAATCACCACATTGCCGCTACTCAAAACCCGCAGGCGCAGATGATAATTCATGGTCCAGCCAAATCCAAAAGCCCCGTTTAAACTTTTACCGCTGCGGTAACGGTGATTGATCACCACGTCCATGCCACGCCCCGGGATTATCAAATCTGTGCATTCATAAAATTCTTCTCCGCTGTGCAGATAGACGGGTTTGCCGCAGGAGGAACCGTTACGGATCGGGTCCGGTTTTAAATTGGGATTCTTGGGAGGACTACCGATACTCGTATTTCCTCCCACTTGTTGTCCGCCGTTATGCCAGGGCTGCTGGTCGAAGGCCGGCGATGAATAAGGAGCCAACAATCCAGTCACAAAAAAAATGAGGGTCATAAGCGCTGCGTTTTTACGAATGGATTTCTTCATGGATGTGTCCTATCTTAAAAACATTAATTATTGGTAATGAGTACCAGAACACTTTTGCACCCGATCTCGCCATGATACCCGACCACGTTGACCGTGATTCTATGATTCCCATTATTGATTTTTCGCGAATCGAACTGATACGTAAACGGGTCATTGGCCTCTTCATCTTCAATGATAAACGCATCATCAATATAAATTCCGATTTCATATTTTGTCTTGGTAAACCAATCCCGGCTCGCTTCGTTCAAAACAACGCGCAGCGGAACCTTTTCTTTAAGAATAGGAATACCCTGTTCATTAGTCTGGGACCGGGGAAACTCAACTGTAAAATCCGGGGATTTATGAAATGTCCCGCGAAAATTTTGGTTTTCTTTTCGCGGGGCATCCATCTTAACCGCCCGCAGCACAACCATGATATTGGGATTATCTGTATAATCGATTAAGTTCAAAGAATCTTTTTTATTCCAGACTTCCGTGTGCGTTCCGGCGTCCCGCCTGTCCCAATCCAAAAGTGTTTGGATCAGCGGCCCTCCCTCGCGCATGCCAATCCGCAGACGGACTAACGCCGGGTCGGGTAAAGTATATTTGATTTCTCCGGTCCTCATATCAAATGATAAATCCGTGGCCATGACTTCAATATCCGCATAAGGATCTGTTACAGGCAAAGAAATTTTAGAATTTGGCGCGCCCCAGACACCCTTGGCGTCTGGAACAGTTTTTAATGTCGAAGCACATCCTGCTGCCGCCACAATCACAACCGCTAATATAATCCCTGCAAAATATATCAATCTCATTTTGAATACTATGGATATTTTATCAATTGTCTCTAAGGCTCAATAGTCAAGGGACGACCCTTCGGGTCGCCACTTGCCCGTGGTATGAAACCACGGGCAAGTACTGCAGCTAATCCACGGGCAAGCCCGTGGCCTTAGCTTCCGTAAAAATAACGGTTTGAGTCGCCACCACCTTCCCGCTATTGTCGTTGTCCTCAATATCGACACGGATTCTGTGTTGGCCGGTTGTCAGGCCCTGAAAATTTTTTTTAATCGAAACCGGCAGCGTCTGATCCCGAAATCCTTCCAGAAAAATATCGTCCAGATAAAAAATAACAATGTACGATTGAGAATTTCCGTTCTCATCTTCCTCGGCATCAGCACCCGCATTTCTCGCTGTAAAAATATAAATATGCGAAACATCTGTCCCCACGCTGTCGGCCGGCGCGTTCGACATGTCTAATTTAAGGGCAAAGGGCTGTCCCGATAGATTGGTCTGATCTCGGAGTTCTGTTGATTGTATCGTATGTTCGATGGATAAAGGCTCTGGCGCAGCCAGCCCATCAACCGAGCAGACAAACGCATTGATTAATAACAGTATTTTTGAAATAATTATTATTCTATTGTTCACTCGAGGGTCCCTCTTGGATTTCTCCCCATTCCGGGTCAATGGATTCACCTTGCTCAAAAGTTAATTGGACAGGGTTTGTGCCGTCGGTATTCATCACCCAAATCTGTTGAGCTCCGCTTCTATCGGAAACATACACGATTTTCTCTCCATCCAGTGAAAAACTCGAATGTGTATCAAGGCCTTGATAGCCGGTCAGCTTCCGTGCTTTATCCGTCCTCAGATCCATAACATAAATATCAAAAAAGCCGTTCTCTCTATTACTGGAAAAAGTGAGAGACTGTTGATCCCTAGAGAATTCCGGATGCGTGTCGTATCCGGTTCCCCACGTTAACTGTTTTTGATTGCCGCCATCGGTATCCATCATCCAAATGTGATAATTAGCCCGTGTTTCATCAGATTTAACAAAAGCGATTCTACGGCCATCTTGAGAAAATTTAGGCTGATATTTGGCCCGGTGATCCTGTGTTAACATCGCGGCCCGTTGATGTTCACTGTTCCATTTCCATATATCACTGACATCCCCTCCGTTAGGATCCAGCGCCGGCTCAAAACGCACAAAAATGATTTCGTCCCTGGCTGGTGAAAAATCCGGATTGGTCACGACCCCGTATTCCTGTAAATATGGAATCTCATTTTGACCGTTAAGATTCACTCCGAAAAGTTCGCTGTTACTGGTACGAAACGCTATCTTTGCTCCCCCCGCCAGCCATGTCGGATCCCGTTTGTCCTGCGGTGAGGTCGTGATCTGCCCTTGATTTTTTCCATCGGGATCCATAACCCAAATCTGCCAATAACCGTCGCCGCTAAGATGGGAATAAACAATCGCCTCTTTGGCAAAAACCAAATGACCCGTGAAAAATAATAACACAAGCGAAAAGAATATCTTTTTCATCAGTTTTAATTTATTTAAACACCGTGACATTTCCTTCAACGGTCATTTGATTGCCAATTGTATCCGCCGCCGTTACGATGATACGATAATTGCCCGGAATATCAACGACTCTCCCATTCACATCTTTACCATCCCACACCGCGGAATTCACGCCCGCGGATTGCCCAACATTGCTGAATAAAGTCCGCACAATTGAGCCGTTGGGATTGCGAATAACGATGGTGACGCCAGAAGATGTATTGAGAGTATATTGAATTTGTGTGGCGTCCCCGTGCTCGGGATAAAAACAATACGGGTCGGCCTTGATACCGGTGATGCCTAAATCATTTTTGATGACCACGGAATTGCTTGGCAAAATGGATGTCCATCCATAAAGAACATAAGGATTCGACCCCAGAATATTTCCGCTGTTATCCTTGCCGTCCCAATAGTCAATGTTGTTAGCAATATCCCGCGGTTCACGGCTGAGAACTGTTCGATTAGCCGTGGTAGCGTTGGCGATCCCCACCTGGGCGGTCACAAAAGCCGGCGTGACTAAATTATAAGCCAATTGAGCGCTTTCTCCTTTATAAGGATCAAGGGTGGGGCTGAGTGAGCCGCTGGTAAAGTTGACCACCCCTCCCGTATAAACCGGATCATACAACATATGCCGCCCGCCGGTTAAACTAAAGGCTTCCATGGAGAAAACATATGTTCCGTTTAAAAGCGGATTGCCGGCTGTGTCCTTTCCATCCCAGACAAAAGTATTTTGTCCGCGGGGATAAAACTGGATGGCCGATAGTATGGTCCCAGGAACTTTCTGCAACTGGCCATTGGCGTCGAAAACTGTTGCATAAATTTTGGTAGTGATATTCGAGTCGCGTTCCAGTTGAAAGTTGACCGTAGTTTGCTCGTTATTTACGGCGTTGATGAAGATGGGAGCACGGGAGACGCTTGCAATGAGGTTGTCAACCAGCGTAAATTGATAAGTACCCCCGCTGTCTAGGCCCACATCCCGCACCCAGATAAAGTATTGTCCATTACTGGGAATAACAGCTGTTAAAGTATCGGAGTAAGAATTCCATTTGCTTGCAATGAGAGTGCCATTGCCGTCATAAAGACGCAGCTCAGGATCAAATCCATTGCTATAGGGGTATGTATCCGCAAATGGAATGATGATATTATCTCCCGATTCAGCCAAAAAGCTATACACATCATGCTCAGTATACGTTGAGATACTATCGGTCACGGTCTGCCCCCAGTTCACCGCTGTCACATTCACCGGATTATTTAACCGATATACCGAAAATTCATAATTCCCCCCCGCGTCTAAACCCATATCCCTAATCCAAATATAATAATCTCCACTCTGCGTAACCGTAAAACTAAGATAACCCGCATACGCATTCCAAGTACTCGTCACCAATGTCCCATCCGGTTTATAAACCCAAACCTCGGGATCAAAGACATTACTATAGAGGTAGAGATCTCGAAACGGTATGATCACCACATCCCCCGCCTGCATATTGATCTTGTACACATCATGCTCAGTATACGTTGAGATACTATCGGTCACGGTCTGCCCCCAGTTCACCGCTGTCGCATTCACCGGATTATTTAACCGATATACCGAAAATTCATACCCTCCCCCCGCGTCTAAACCCACATCCCCAATCCAGATATAATAATCTCCGCTCTGCGGAACCGTAAAATTAAGATAACCCGCATACGCATTCCAAGTACTCGTCACCAATGTCCCATCCGGCTTATAAACCCAAACCTCGGGATCAAAGATATTACTATAGAGGTAGAGATCCCGAAACGGTATTGTCACCACATCCCCCGCCTGCATGTTGATTTTGTACACATCATGCTCGGTATACGTTAAGATATTACCTGTCACTGTCTGCCCCCAATTCACCGCTGTCACATTCACCGGATTATTTAACCGGTATACCGAAAATTCATACCCTCCCCCCGCGTCTAAACCCACATCCCCAATCCAGATATAATAATCTCCGCTCTGCGGAACCGTAAAATTAAGATAACCCGCATACGCATTCCAAGTACTCGTCACCAATGTCCCATCCGGCTTATAAACCCAAACCTCGGGATCAAAGATATTACTATAGAGGTAGAGATCCCGAAACGGTATTGTCACCACATCCCCCGCCTGCATGTTGATTTTGTACACATCATGCTCGGTATACGTTAAGATATTACCTGTCACTGTCTGCCCCCAATTCACCGCTGTCACATTTACCGGATTATTTAACCGGTATATCGAAAATTCATAATTCCCTGTACTATTTGCTCCTACATCCTGAACCCATAAAGAATATTCACCGCTTGTTGGAATCGTTACATTCAAATAAGACGCGTAGGAATTCCAATTACTGGCTAACACTGTTTGATCTGGTTTATAAATAGTTAATTGTGGATCAAATCCATTGCTATATATATATGTGTCTCGAAACGGTATGGTCACCACATCCCCCGCTTTGGCATAGAATCGGTATATATCGATCTCATTCGCAGGATTAATGGTCCCACCCACGGTTTGTCCGTAGGAAATGTCCGGGGCGCGCAACGCGGAAACTTCTTGATGGGAAAATAAAAAGAAATAAAAGAGGAAGAAGCAAAACAATGGGGAAAGGAATTTTGTCATTGAGGCGTCGCCACTATATTTTCATGATAAAAATGCCGGCCGGCGTCCTTGAAAATAAAAAAATCGGCCATTCATGCAATTATAAAGATAACATGAATTTGATTTTACGTCAAATTCATTATAGGCTTATACGGTTGACGCTTATACGGTTGACTACAATTTCCCGCGTAAGAAGATCGCGAACCCAAGCTAAAGTTGTTATGAAGCGGATAAGCCCATTTTTCTATTCCTATCTGTGGTAGAACTTTTGTGTATTAGCATCTTGCAAAAACCCAATTTCTTCCATCGTCAAGGCTCGCCACGCCCCTACCGGCAGCGCCCCCAAACAAAGCGGCCCTTGCGCGAGGCGTTTGAGATAAACCACGTGATGCCCCACGATTTCCAGCATCAAACGGATATGGCGCTTGCGGCCTTCATGAATAGTGATCAAAAATTCGGTCTGCCTATTTTGCGTCCGTATATCTTTGATCTTGGCCGGGGCGGTGAGCCTGCCTTCCAGGACAACGCCCTTTTCGAGTTTTATTTTTTCAGCGGGCTTTAAGTCACCGCGGATGCGCGCGAGGTATGTTTTATCCACGTTAAACTTTGGGTGCGTTAAACGGTACGCCGCGTCCCCATCGTTCGTTAAAAGCAGCAGCCCTTCCGTGTCTTTATCGAGCCGGCCTACGGGTGAGAGGTGTTTATATTTTACCGGCAGGATATCAAAAACTGTTTTTTCCCCGGGGAATTGGGCTTTGGTCGTGACATACCCAGCCGGTTTGTTGAAGACAATATACTCATAAGATATCACTTGAATCCTTTTGCCATCAACGGAAATTGCGTCTTTAGCCGGATCGATAGGCGTGGACGGTTCCAAAATTTTCATGCCGTTGACGGCCACGCGCCCTTCTTGGACAAGCTGCATCGCGCGCCGCCGGGAACACACACCGCTGTGGGAAAGAAAAACTTGTAAACGAATTTTATGGGGATCTTTGCCGGATGGCTTCATATATTAAAATAGCAGCCGTGGCCGCGACATTTAAGGAGTCGGCCTTCCCCCGCATCGGGATTTTGATCTGCAGGGAAGAATTGCTAAGCCAAAAATCGCTCAAACCTTTTTGCTCGCTTCCCATGACAATCGCCACCGCGCCTTGCAAATTGGCTTGCGTGTAAATTTTCTTGGCCAGCGGAGTCGCGCTGCAGATTCCTATTTTATTCTTTTGCAAAAATTTTAAAACCTGATCCCGCGGGCCCGCCGCAACCGGCACACTGAACACTGTGCCCAGACTGGCGCGGATAACATTCGGGTTATAAATGTCGGTTGCGGCATCGCAGGCAATCACTCCATCCACCCCTGCCCCATCGCACGTGCGCAAAATCGCGCCCAGATTTCCCGGTTTCTCGATGGTTTCAATGACTACCAAAAACGGATTTTCCTTGAGTCTCAAATTATTCAACGTGAGGACCTGCGGCCGGCCGATTGCCAGGATGCCTTCCTGCCGCTCGCCGTAAGATATTTTTTCAAAAATTTTTTTTGTAACTTCAAAGATGGTCGTGCCTTTCGCCAGACTTCTAAGGAGCTCCGTTTCATTCCCTTTGCGAAAGAAATCTGGGCACACATAGAGCTCGGTGACGTCGACTTTAACCGCAAGCGCACCGGCAAGCTCACGCGCCCCCTCAATGATCGTCAAACCGCTTGCGTCCCGCGCTGTGCGTTCGCGCAATTTTAGGACACCTTTAATACGCGCATTGGATAGGCTGGTAATGGTTGTGAATGGCATCTCAAAAAAGATTGTATTGCTTTAAAAATTTTTCAATAGAATTGATAAAGGCATCCTGCGAACTGATGTACCCATCATTGTGAGTGCCGCTAAGTTCGATGAACTCTTTGGGAGGAGCGGCAGCGTTAAACAATTTTTGCCCAAACAGGAAAGGAACTATTTCATCGCTGCGGCTATGCAGAAATAATTTAGGAACACTCATGGATTTTACTTTTGCTGCCGAATCCATTTTTGTACGGATTAAAAAAGAAGGGACAAAAGGAAAAATCACCCGCGCCATGTCCGCCGCTGAACTGAACGAAGAATCAATCACCAAAGCGCCGACATTGCGCTGAGCGGCCAAATCAATCGCGACCGCCCCGCCAAGTGAGGCACCGTAAACAATCAAGCGCGTGACATCCACCTCATCGCGCGTTGATAAATAATCGTACGCGGCTAAGGCATCTTTGTAGATACCGGCCTCCGACGGCTTGCCGGCACTTTTCCCATACCCCCGATAATCCACCATCAGCACATTTAAGCCCATATCAATAAAGAGCTGGGCTTTTTCAATACGATCGGCGATATTCCCCGCATTGCCATGAAAAAATACAACTGTGTTAGCCGCCCGTGGAGATTTTACGGAAGCTAAGGCCACGGGCTTGCCCGTGGATTTAGCTGCAGTACTTGCCCGTGGTTTCATGCCACGGGCAAGTGGCGACCCGAAGGGTCGTCCCTTGACAAACCAAGCGTGCAGTTGAACCTGATCGATGGTAATAAAATAAACATCCTCATACAAAAGGCCGGCATCACCGGGAGTGCGGGTGAGCTCACGTTGTGGATGAAAAATCGTTGTTTCTTCCAGATACCAAACATAAATGACAAAGACCAGGCAAATAAAAATTAAGTACATGGCAATTTTCATACGATGGATTTTGGCCCGCGCCTATAGATTTTTTTTAACATCGCTCTTTTTGGAAGATTTGTTTTCTTCTGATTGGATCTCTAAATGTGATTTGCGCTGCGGGATAAGATTGAGCATGAGCCGAATGGCGTTAAGGATATCATTGATATTGCAGGGTTTGGCCAAATAATGGTCAGCCTCGAGCGAAAAACCTTTTTGCATATCCTGCAACTCACTGCGGGCAGAAATAATCACCACCGGCTGCCATTTTTTGGAAGGGGGGTTTTGGCGCAATTGCTGCAGAACCTGAAATCCATCCATTTTCGGCATATTTAAATCGAGCAATATAATATCCGGATCTTCGGATTGAATCTTTCCCCACGCTTCCTCCCCGTCTTTGGCGACAATCACATGATATCCCTCGTGCGCGATTTTCTTGGCCATAATGTCGCAGATATCTTTTTCATCGTCAGCCAGCAGAATTTTAATTTTTTCCATAGTTGATCCTCACGTTATTTTCGAGCCGAACTGTAATCTTCTAAATCATAGACAATGTCTTTCGCGGGTATGCCATGCTTATCGATCTTCACACCCGCCTTGGCAAAAAATTGCGTGGCCAGTGTATCATGAAAATCCGAAAAAATGACCACCCGCTTAATCCCCGCGGTAATGAGCGCCTTCGCGCACGTCGTACAGGGCATATTCGTGACATAAACGCTTGCCCCTTCGACCGCATGGCCGCGTTTGGCCGCCTGAACTAAGGCATTCATCTCGGCGTGCACGGTGCGCACGCAGTGGTTATCCACGACTAAACATCCCACGTCTTCGCAATGCTCATCTCCCGGGATAGACCCGTTATACCCCGTTGCGATGACATTTTTATTTTTTACCAAAACACAGCCGCAATGCATCCGCGGGCAGGTCGCCCGTTCAGAAGCGAGCATTGCCAATTTTAAAAAATATTCATCCCAATCGGGTCGTTTAGCCATAAATAACTCCTATTTTTTACAGCATAGGAAAGTATAAAACTTTCCTAGCTGCTAAAAACTCCTTT
>CAYHTV010000069.1:0-10950 GCA_964359575.1 uncultured Planctomycetales bacterium | reverse complement strand
AAAGGCCAATATTGACTACCTCAATTCTTTTGGTTCTACAAAGGTCAATAAGCCTACTACAGACTGATTCGGATCGGCTGCCGGTGCGGACCCCAAGTACCTGCTTTCTCGCCAAAAACTCCCGCGCACACGGTCCCGCATTTCGCACATTGGTTCCTATTTTTTAAATGATATTCACCTAATTTGTACCAATCCCGCTCGATCAAAAGTTGTCCGCAATGATGGCAGTAAGTGCTGCCGCCAACGGAATCATGGACATTGCCTGTGTAGACATAGCGCAGCCCTTTCGAAAGAGCAATTGTCCTGGCTCGGCTGAGCGTTGCGGCAGGCGTAGGCGGATGATCCAGCATCCGAAAATCCGGATGAAACGCGGTAAAATGCAGCGGCACATCCAGGCCTAAATTGCGCGCAATCCATTCGGTCATATCATGAAATTCCTGGTCGCTATCATTTTCCCCTGGGATTACCAGATTGGTGATTTCAAACCACACGCGCGTTTCTTTTTTCAAATAAACCAAAGTGTCAAGAACCGGCTGCAGCGCCGATAAAGTCAATTTCTTATAAAAATCTTCCGTGAAGGCCTTCAAATCCACATTCGCCGCGTCCATATGTTTATAAAATTCCGGACGCGCCTCAGCGGTGATATAGCCGGCGGTTTTGGCTACTGGATGAATCCCCACTTCCCGGCAGGCATCGGCCACATCCATCGCATACTCGGCAAAAATCACCGGATCATTGTAAGTGAAGGCGACACTCTGGCAGCCGTACTTTTTTGCGGCTTGCGCGATCGCTTTAGGCGTTGCCTCATCATTGAGGCGGTCAAATTCTTTCGATTTACTAATACTCCAATTCTGGCAGAATTTACATCCGAGATTGCAGCCGGCTGTTCCAAAGGACAAAATACTTGATCCCGGATATAAATGATTGAGCGGTTTTTTTTCAATGGGGTCAATGCAGAAACCGCTGCTGCGGCCGTAGGTTGTTAAAACAATCTGGCCGCCGATATTCTGACGGACAAAACAAAATCCCCGCTGGCCTTCTGCGAGCGTGCAATGGCGCGGGCACAGATTGCACAACACGCGCCCATTCTCTTGCGGGTGCCAAAAACGGCCCACATAATTTTTTGTATTTTGCGTCACCACGTCATTTAGTTTAGTCTCAATAAAATCGTTTGGCAACAATAAATTCTTTGATAGCGCCAAAAAACCATTGACTTTGTGACGAGAAACGATAAGATAGTAAAATTAAAGTAGAAGCTCAAAACTAAAAAAATTAAGACAATGAAAAGAGAATTCAATCCAATATTGCGCACGCCCAAAGAGCAACTCTGCCAGCAAGAGCTGGTAAAGCTTGCGCACGGCCTCAGCGACCATCTCTATGAGGAATTCCGCAGCGAAAAAGCTGGGATCATGGAAGAAGCGGAGCAGCTCGCCAAGTCCCACGGGATTTACATGGAATATAACCGGGCACAAACCGGACAAGAAAAAGATTGGATGTATATGATCCGCGTGAGCATTCCGGGCGGTGGGCCGTTGACCCGGCCGCAATGGATGCTCATGGATGAATTATCGGAGAAATACACCAAAGACACGGACGGCCATCCTTCCATCCGTCTGACAACCCGCCAAAATATCCAATTTCACTGGATTAAAAAACCGGCGGTGATTGAAATTATCAAGCGAATCGCTGAGTCAGGTTATAACAGCCTTAATGGCTGCGGGGACAATACCCGCAATGTCATGGGTTGCCCCGGCTCGCGCCATTCAGACATTTTTAACGCTCATGCCTGGGCGCAGAAGGCGGGGCTTTATTTCCAGCTTCCCTTAGAGCCTTTTATTGAAATTTTTTCGATTGATCCAAAATATATTCGAAAACCCGAAGAATCATTTCAATACGGCAAAACTCTTTTAAACCGCAAATTTAAAATTGCTTTTTCCACTGTGCACCGCGATGTAACAACCGGCAAAATCCACTATGATAATTGTGTGGAAATGCGTACCAATGATTTAGGGATCGCTCCCATCGTTACTGGCAATAAAGTTACAAAATTTCAAGTGTATGTCGGTGGCGGTCAAGGCGAGAAAAACGGCAAGCCCAGCTTGGCTTCCCTTTCGCTTCCGTTTTGCCAAGTGGATGAAGCGCGGCTGATGCAAGTCCTGGATGCGGTTGTGAAAGTCCATATGGATTGGGGTGATCGCGCCAACCGGCATTGGGCGCGCCTTAAATATGTCATCAAAAAAATGGGAACGGATTGGTACCGCGATCAGGTGTCCGCGGTTGTCGGTTTTCCTCTGGAAAGACCGAATCTTGAATTTGATATTGGAGCCAGGGATTTGCACTTTGGTTGGCAAACCCAGCCAGCCAACGGGTTATTGAGTTATGGCGCATTCATCGAGAACGGCCGCATCACGGATTACAGCCCGAATGGAAAATTAAAATCTATGATCCGTGAAATCATGAATAAGTATCCGGTGGAATTTATGATCACAGCGAATCAAGATGCTTTATTTCAAAATATTCCGCCAGCGGCAAAAAAAGATTTTGCAGCGGATTTGGCCAAATTCGGCTTTGGCCAGCGCAATGGAAAACCCTATTCTACCCTGCGTTTGCTCTCGGGGGCATGCGTTGGCCGCGACACTTGCCGTTTGACTTATACGGATTCGGAAAAGTTTGAACCTTATTTAATTGATGAACTCGAATCGCTAGGCTGGAGTGATCTGGCGGAATCAATTGGAGTTACAGGCTGTGAACGTCAATGCTTCCGACCGGCAACCAAAGCGATTGGGTTAGTCGGAAGCGGGATGGACCGCTATCAATTGAAATTATTCGGAAGCGAAGATGCCCGCTACCAAGGGACTCCGCTTATCTCCAGTGACGGCCAACGCATGTACCTTCGTTCCATTCCACGGGACCGTGTAGCCAGCGTTTTGAATATTTTATTCAAATTTTATCGTCAAAATGCAATGTCTGGGGAGGATTTAGGAACTTATCATCGACGTATCGGCCCAGAGGCAATTATTGCGCATCTGAAATCCCAGCCTGCCACCGCCGACTTAATGGCAAAGCCGCAGCCAACCGATTGCGTTATTGAATAACGCGCAACATTTCTTCCACTTTTGAAAATTTCTCCCGCGGCTTGCCGGCCTTTTGGCCGTTCGCAATCTCGGCGGCATCGATTTTTTTCCAATCTGCGAAGGTCACAACCTTAATACCCTTGCCTTTCAAAAAATTTAATGCGGATTGGCTATCGGGCACTGCGCAAAATTTGAGATTAGGTATATCCGCAATAATATTTCGTACAGTTTCAACGCTGTCCGGCTTGTTGGTGCCAATAACACCTGTGGGCCCGCGCTTAATCCAACCAGCGGCATATAGCCCTAAGACAATTTTTCCGTTATCGCTGATGCGGCCACCCTCATTGGGAAAAATACCTTTACTTTCTTCGAAGGGAATACCCAGGATTGGCACTCCGCGATAACCCACGCTTCTAAATAAAATTCCGCATTTCATTTCTTCCGTTTCTCCTGTGCCTTCAACTTTTTGTTTGCCAGCCGGGCCGTTCAATTTATTTTTCTCTATAACCAATTTTTGAATGCGATTGCTTCCCCTTAATTCCTTAGGGCTCTTGAAGAAGTGAACAACGAATTTTTTATGCTTTCCGGCAGACGTGCGGCCCGCATACTCTTTTAATATTTCAAAATTCTTTTTCTTAGAAAGATTGGCAGGGTCATTCAATTCTGCCTCACTCTCCGGGTTGAGTTTGAGATCATCTATGTTTACAATCGGATCACAATCCGCGAGTTCTCCAAATTCTCTGATTTCCGGCGGCGTAAAGGCTGCCTGAGCCGGGCCGCGGCGGCCAATCAAATGAACTTCTTTGACTTTACTTTTTGAAAGGGCTTCCAGCGCATGCGCGGCAATATCCGTTGTTTTTAATTCATCAACCGTCTTACATAAAATCCGGCTGACATCCATCGCCACATTTCCCTGCCCGACAACAACCGCCACTTCATGAGAAAGATCAAATTCGCGATTGCGATAATCCGGATGGCCGTTGTACCAGGCGACAAATTCGGTTGCGGTATAACTGCCAGCCAGATTTTCACCGGGAATTCCCAATTTATTATCTGTTTGCGAGCCGCAGGCAAAAAGGATCGCCTCATAATATTTCTGTAAATCGACGACCGCGATATCTTTGCCAACCATGACATTTCCAAAAAATGAAAAATCAGGATGGTTGGCTGTTTTTTCATAAATCCTAATAACATTTTTAATTTTCGGATGATCCGGTGCTACACCATACCGCACCAAACCAAAAGGCGCCGGCAGGCGGTCATACATGTCCACTTTGACTATTGCCTTACCTGCCTGGCCATGTCCATCCGGCAGGCGGGTGATAGAGAAACCTGCCTGTCCATGTTGATCGAATGGAGCGGTGGAGGGCGATCCTGCAAGCAATTCTTCCGCGGCATAAAAGCCGCTTGGCCCACTGCCGATAATCGCCACGCGCAAAGGTCGTTCTACAGAGCCAAGGTGAGACATAATTCCTATCTCCACCCTCCCAAAATTGCCCCCATAGCCATCAACGCCACAGTATGGTAGCCTACGGTGATAAAAAATAATTTTACCGATCGGTCCTCATACAAATAACTTGCTAAGGTAGCTGGTGCTACAAAGCCTATACCTGCCAAAAGCCCTACATTGGCTCCAGCAAAAGCGTCCAGGGCAAAACTTCCTTTAATAACTGATGCCAGAACAGCCGCCGCTAAAATTTCCGTTAAGAATGTGCCCAAAAAGCATATTCCCATTTTTTCCTTCTTAATATCCTGGGGAGATAATTTCAATTCCCTCAACCACGCGCTGCCAAAAACTCCTGAAGAATACCACACCCATCCTAAGACAAAATAAATGACTGCCGCTGCTACCACAGCAACATAATTGAGTTCTGGAAATGTCGGCATAGTCCCTCTCCTTTCCGCGGTTAAACTGAATTATCCTATGATTCATTCTAAAAGAATTTAGGGATTCAAAAAGTAATTTTTTAAAAAACTTCTAAACCGATATTTTCCTCACCGAGACTTTTTTTATTATTCTCCTGGATGAGCCGTAGAAAAATATAAATATTTTGGTATCCATTTTGCAACCGCATCGGCAATTGCGGCTCAACAATTCTTATCAAAGGGCGGTAGACCTGGGAATAACGCAAGGTGGCCAGTGTAGTTTCTGGGGAAGCGGCCAAAGCACTTTTGAACGCAGCGAGTGCTGATACGTATTCCTTGCTTTTAAAATAGATCACCCCTAAGCTATAGGCTGACCAAAAAAACCGTGGATTTAGAAACATCGCGCGCTGATAAGCCGAAACGGCTTTTTGCGTTTCTCCTAAATAATAATAACAAAAACCTAAAAGCGCGTAGGCATCAGCCTGGTCGGGAACAAATTCAACGACCTTTTCGTAATACTCAACATACTGGCTGCGGATCTGGCCGTTATTTTTTTGACCATGGCTTTCTATAAATTCCACCAAAGGCTCATAGGCGGCGGGCATATAATTATTCAATGTGGCAGTCCTCGCCCGCAATTGAACTTTGTCAGGGTCAACCCAACGGCTTTGATGTGTGACAATGCTCTTAAGAATAGGTTGTGCCGCGCGGTATTCCTGCGCGATGATCACGGACAAAACAATCACCAGGCTCACTGTGACGAGGCCTTTTCCTAAAAGTATAATCTGCCGTGTCATCATCAATACAGCCTCTGATTCGCCACTTCGGAAAACGTCTTTAAAATTCGGATCATCAATATTCCGCCCAAAAAAATAATGCTGTTTATCATCATCCACCTCTGCCCTTTAAAAATTTTTATAATATAAATTGAACACATTGTTACCGCGAGGATCATCACGGGAGTTAAATACAAAAAATATCGGTGCGGCAGCTGGAATACACCTTCGCGAAGAGGAGGTTCGTAAACTTTAAAAACCAATAAGATGCCTAAGGCAGCCGCGATCATCACAATCGTTAAAATAAAATACTGCAGCGATTCTTTGAAATAATGAACATGAGATTTTCCCCTTTGCCTTACCATAAGGGTCCCTAAAATTACCGCATAAAATAAAAGAACCACGACTCTTTCCAACGGAAGATTCACAAAGATTAAAGACAGAGGGTGATCCGGCAGGTAAAAATGAATTTTCAGCGTTCTAAAATAATAAAAAAAAGCAATACCCAACGGAACAATTGTCATCAAAAAATATTTTGATAATCTTTTCTCACCCCAGGCATAAAGCAAGCCCGTAACAATCATTATCTGTATGATCCCAAAAAGCACAGTCAAGGACAATAGGATGTTAGTTACTGTGAGCCATACCAGCCATCGCGCCTCGCTGCCTTCCCTTTTCGCTAGTAAAATAAAAAGCATCGATTGTAAAACTGTAAAAAAAATCCACAGTGGATACGGCCGGGCTTCAACCCAATAGACCCACACCATCAGTGAAGATAAGGAAACCAAAAACGCATATATCCCGGCGCTCAACGAATAATAGCGGGAAAAAAAATAAAATATCATCACAAGAGTCCAGGAAGTAAAAAAATTGGGCAGAATCCGCAAAATAAACTGCGATCGAGGATCGCTAAATTCTCTTTCCCGGCTGTCCCACACCTTGGGGAATTTATAATGGAATACATCACAGATTCCCTTCTGCAATAAATAAAAAAGCGGGCAATTATTTCCTTCAATAATCTTTCCAGCCATAATTTCAAAATAGGAGGCCTGATCGATATTTTTGGTCTGGGTATAAATCTCATCGGTCCAAAGGGGTTTACGTGCTGCCAAAACAAGACCGATCGCAAAAAAAACGAGGAATAATAAGCCGGCAATGGTTTTAAGAAAGGACTGTCGTTCCATGAAGTCTTTTTTAATAGCGAAATTTCATTTTCCGCATAGCGAAAAGACACATCCGTAATAATAAGACGCCATGCCGGAAACGCTGGATTTGCGTTGTTCCGTAACGCCGCTCCTTGTAGCGGATCGGCAGTTCAAGAATTTTGAGATTTAATTTTGTAGCACCAAAGATAAGATCAAAATCGCCAAAGGGATCAAAATCGCCGAAATACGCGCGATGTGCGGCAATTTCGTCATAATGCCGTTTTGCCAAAACCTTAGTGCCGCACAAGGTGTCTTTAAAGCGTTGACCTAAAAGCCACGAAAAAAACAAGCCAAAAATTTTATTAGCAAGCAAGTTCAAAAAACGCATCGCCTCTTTTTCCAGTGGATATACCAACCGGCTGCCGTTAATAAACTCGCCCCGGTTAGTCTCGATAGCGGCATAAAACTTTGGCAATTCTTCCGGTGATACCGTTAGATCCGCATCCAAAATCATCAAAACGTCACCGCTGGCCTTGCTGAAACCAAGCCGCAGTGCATCTCCTTTTCCTTTTCCGGATTGTTTAAATAATTTGATATCTCGATCTGGATATTTTTGTCTGACCCGCTCGATTTCTTCATACGTTCCATCGCGAGACCAGCCTTCCACAAAAATGAATTCTTGACTGAGGCCGAACTGCGGAGTGCGCGTAATCACTGATTCAATATTCTCCCTCTCATTGCGGCAGGGAACCAAAATCGTCACGGATAATCTTTTTGAGGCAGCTACCCGCGCCCGCGCCACCACAAAATGCGTTAAAGTCAAGCGGTTGATCCCCGGCAGATAAGCAACAAATTTATTCAAAAAATAACTTATACCGATAATATTGATGGGGAAGATAATACAATTTTCAGTTTTGATCATTTCATAATCCGCAAGAGTTAGAAAATTATTAATATCGGCTGTGGTGACCCAATTTTGAATACGCTGTGGAATTTTAAGGCGTAAATATTCGCCCACCTTAACCAAAAATTGCCAGAAATAATTATAAAATTCAATGACGATACGGGTATCCTGGGTGCAAAAAGGGCGTACGGCTTCAAATAATCTCTGAATATCTTGAGCTTCCCCCACCACCCCCGAGAGCACAATATAATCAAACTTCATCTCGCAGTGATAATCAAAAATTGCACCTGTCTCAAACTGCAAATGAGGATACTTTTGGCGGGCGATCGTAATCATGCCCTCGCTGATATCAATGCCAACCCCGGTGGAGGGCAAAAGAAAATTCAACAGATCACCAGTGCCGCATCCAATTTCTAAAATTTTTTTATTTTTAGGGATGAGAAAACGGTACTGGTTATTGAGAAGAGAATAATAATACGTATTTTTTGCCCGGTAATAATCTCGCTGCGGGGCGAGACGGTTGTAATGTTCCGTTAGGCTGGGAATAGTCATACTTTAATTATTTTTTGTGACCAGAAAATCACCAATCGCCAAGACATCAAACTCCGTCCGTAAAAAACAATCCACGGCATCTTCGGGGGTACAAACGATTGGCTCGTTTTCATTAAACGAAGTATTTAAGAGAATTGGAACACCGGTTATTTTTCCAAATTCATTAATCAAATTCCAGTACTTGGGATTAATGTGTTTATTAACGGTATGCACCCGTGCCGTGCCATCCGCATGCGTCACAGCCGGAATCGCTTGCCGCCTGTTTTCGTGAACGTCCCCCGCCAAAATCATATAGGGAGACAACTGGTCTTTGGGCAATTTGAAATACTCTAGGGCGTGCTCTTCTAAAACCGATGGCGCAAATGGACGAAAGTATTCACGCCTTTTGACCCGTGCGTTAAGCCGATCTTTCATCGCGGGGTCCATCGGATTAACCACGATACTGCGATTCCCCAATGCCCGCGGACCGGCCTCCATCCGCCCCTGGAACCATCCGACAATTTTATTTTGGGCGATGTATCGTGCTGTTTCCCGTGCAATATTTTCACAACGTCGATACTGAATATTCTTCTCTTGCAAGACTTTTTCAATATGCTGGTTAGAATATTCCGTCCCCCAATACACCGATTGGAACTGGAATTCGCGCCTTTGATTTAAAACATGGTGATAATAATATAAAGCGCTGCCTAAAGAAGTTCCTGCGTCATTCGCGATGGGCTGAATAAAAACATTTTCAAATGGTGTCTCTTCAAGGATTTTTTTGTTCATCAAGCAATTGAGCACCACTCCACCCGTCATACAAAGATTGGGTGTTCGCGCGCGCTCATACAGGTGCTGAGCCAAATGCACCCCGGTTTTTTCAATCACTTTCTGCAGTCCAAAGGCAATGTCAAAATGCCGTTGTTCATACGGGTCCATCTTTTGTCGCTGCGGCCCCAAACATTTAAGCAAAAAATCGCTCACCCACTTGCCGCGGCCATGGGTAGGAAATTGAAAATATTTTAAATTCAAGCGGTATTCGCCATTCGGCAAAAGATGAAGCATCTGCGCAAAAATCTCGCGGTACGTGTCCTTACCGTAAGCGGACATTCCCATAACCTTCCATTCATCGAAGAATGGTTTAAACCCCAAATAGTCAGTGATGGCCGCGTAGAGATGGCCGAGAGAGTGTGGGACTTTAACTTCTGAAATTTTTTCGATTTTGTTCCCATGGCCGCGGGAAAACATTGTGCAAGCTGATTCACCCCGGCCATCAATTGTCAAAATCGCAGCCTCAGCAAAAGGTGAAACAAAAAAAGCGCTGGCCGCATGGCACAGGTGATGCTCAATAAAATGGATTTTCGGTGGTTGAACGAGGTGAAACTGACTTCTAATTTCTGTCCCCACCCTCTGCATCAGAAAAACACGCTTTAAAAAAGAGAGTTCATCCCCACCGGAAGGAGCACGCAACAAGTTAAGGCTTTGCGGAAAATATCTTAAAAAATAGACGATGTTACCCACCAGCTCTCGATACGGATCCCAAAAAAAGGTGATGGAATCAACATCATGAATAGTAATACAGGCCTGCGCCAGGCATTGCGCAATGGCATTTTGGGGAAATTTCCAGGTATGTTTTTCGCGGTTAAAGCGCTCTTCTTCTAAAAGCGCGACAATCTTGCCATCTTTGAGCAAGGCACAAGACGCCTCATGGGCATAACAGCTGATTCCTAAAATGTACATAATTTTTAAATACGGCTAAAAAATTTCCAAATGAATTTTATGACGGTTATCAAACGTATAAGAACGCACTTTATATGCCTCGCTGATTTTTAACATCTTATAACAATTTTCATAAGCCGTCTTGAGGTTTTTTTCAATTGTTTCAGGTGAGATAGATGTTGTGCGTACAATATCTTGATAAATTTTAGAGGAAACAACAAATTTTAGCGTTGGTTCTGGCTTGAGACTTAAGGCCTTCTTAAAAAAGTCACTGGCCATAGAATATTCTCCTTGATTAAAATAAATAATGCCCAAATTATAAAATGCCCAAAAAAAATCAGCATTAAGTTGAATGGCTCTTTGATATAGCAGGATTGCTTTCTCAATTCCCCCCTGATAATAATAACAAAAGGCCAGCATGGCGTAACCATCGGCCCGTTGGGGCATATATTCCACGACCCGCTCATAGTAATCAACGTAAGGGGTGAGACTGCCTTCTACTGGCTTTCGATCACTTTGGATGAAATGGACTAAATCGTCATACGAAACCGGCATGGTGAGATTGAGCATATCGAGTTTGGCTTTGAATTTGACTTTTTGACGCTGATTATGAATGTGTTGCTGCACTTTCGGGTTAGAAAAAAAACATAAGAAAAAAATTACTGCGAAAATACCGGGCGCATATTTTTTCAGTATGTTATAAAATAGTTTCATGGCTGTGCCAGCTTATCGGCGTCAAGAAAACTCCTCACTTCGTTCGTCGTAACTTCTTTGCTGCATAGGAGAGGAGTTTTTAGCAGCTAGGAAAGTTTTATACTTTCCTATGCTGTAAAGAAATTTCAACTGAATTGCATCAAAATTATGCTATATACAAATAACATTTTTAACGCCGTGTGCAAGTTTCGTGTCATTGCGAGCGAAGCGAAGCAATCTTT
>CAYHTV010000068.1:0-11163 GCA_964359575.1 uncultured Planctomycetales bacterium | reverse complement strand
AGGTCGCTTTGTTCTCTTAAAATTATTGCTAATGGTTGTACAAAGCTTAATAATTAGCAAAAAGCCTGCAGCGCCGCTGGAATCAGCGTCCGCCATCTTTGCGCTTGGCAAAGCATTCTTTACAGTAAACCGGACGGTCGCCGGTCGGCTTAAAAGGAACTTCACATTCCTTTTTGCATTCTGAACAGGTCGCTTTGTGGAATTCTCTGGGACGTCCACCGCCGTACCCGCCGCCGAATCCGCCTCGGCCGCCACCTTGATTAAACCCCATATGTTCTCCTTGATTTTTGGACAGGACCAGGCTGGACACCACGTACAGCCTTTTTTAGATACCTATTTGATTTGATAATACATGACTTTTCTAGGAAACCAAGACAAATTTTATAATTTTTTAGGAGAGGGCCATAGAGGTGAGGTTTAGCTGCAAAATTTTTAGTAAAGGAAAGATCAATAAAAATACTGTTATTGACTTTTTCTTAACCAATAGCATTAAGGTAGTCAATATTCCTGCCTGATGAGCTCGTCATAAGACGAGCTCATCAGGCAGGTCGCTTTGTTCTCTTAAAATTATTGCTAATGGTTGTACAAAGCTTAATAATTGCCAATGGCTGGTATTTAAAATATAATGGTGTCAAAATATGGAAGCTGTGTCATGCCATTATTGCTTATTAATTTATTGATTGGGTTTGCCCTATTGAAACTCGCACACGGCGTTAATTTTTAAGATAACAAACGTCCAACCTGCCTGCGGCAAGCAGGTATTGACTACCTTTTTAGCTACTGGTTAAGAAAAAGTCAATAAGAAATATTATGATGAAAAATCTTTTTAAGAACCAAGCTGATATCTTAAAAATTTTTCTAGTTATTTGGTTGATTTTTTATGTTAAGACTAATTTAAAAATCTTAACGGAAAATAAAGACTATTATCAATTTGCTATACGCGCATCCTTTGAAAAATTACAGGCTTATCATGCTGTCTATGACCAAGACTCTTATGATTTTTATTATGTTTTAAGAATTTGTCAAAGAATTATCCCTCCCCATGAAGAAGTACAGCTTATTTTGCCTCAGCCGTCACAGCACAAATTTGAATTTTTAAGAGAAAAGGGGAGATATTTTCTCTATCCCTTAAATTACGGAGAGAACAGTTTGCTTAAAAAATATATTCTAGTTTATGATGTAGACAATTTTATTAAACCAATGGAGTATGAAATGGTTCATTATTTCAGTGCAGATAAATATTTAATGAAAAGAATAACGCCCTCGTTTAAATAGAAAAGCCTATGGATTATTGTATTCTTTTTTTCTCTTTATTGATGCCATTAGTGATTGGCTGGGTTCTGCTCGATTGTTTAACAAAATCCAGCTCTTATTTTTATATTGGCGAAAAAATATTTATCGCTTTTGGATTAGGTTTTGGCTTAATGACTATCACTATGTTTTATTTTTCTTTATTTGGGATAGACTTTGACATCTCGAAGATAATTATTTTGAATTTTTTTCCTTTTGCGGCCTTTGCAATATATTTAAAACATCGGCGTCATGGGTTAGTTAAGAATGATCGGTCAATCACTCTAACTCATATTGGAAACGAGAGATGGTCTTTGTTTGAAATATTCTTGGTTATATTTTTGATTTTGAATACAAGTTTGGTCATTGTCAGGACGTTACTTGTCGAATATGATATTTGGGATGGCTGGGCGGTGTGGGCGTTTAAGGCTAAAATATATTTTGTACATCATACGATTCCATGGGAAAAATATCTGGAATTCTCAAAGGTGTGGGGAAATTGGGATTATCCACACCATGTTCCTTTGATGGAAGCGTGGATTTTATTGTGCCTTGGTTATTGGAACGATCAGGTCATAAGAATCATTTTTCCAATATTTTTTTTGGGAATTTGCGTTTGTCTTTATTACTTATTTCGAAGATACACTTCTCGCCAGGTAAGCTTAATCGGGAGTTTTTTTATTTCAACATCAACGGCGTTGCAAACCTGGACCATCGGGGCAATCACTGAACCAATAATTTTATTTTACTATTTGATGAGTGTTGTGTTTATTTTGCGCTGGCGGGTAGAAAGACACCAAATATTTATTTATATTTCAGCTATTTTCGCAGGATTGGCCGCTTGGACCAAAAATGAAGGGATAGCTTATTTATTATTTAATTTTATTCTAATATTTTTCTTATCACCTGAAAGAAAAAATTCTGAGAAAATTAAGACGGGTATGCATTATGCAGTCATCATTCTCATCATTATAGGGGGGTGGCTCATTTTCAGACATGCTATGGGACTAGAAAATCTATTAATCAATTCGAATAGATTAGCTGTCGAGCAAGTTTTTTCTAATATCCCAAGATTAAAAGAAGCCATTTTATTATTATTTATCTATTTTTTTGATTTTAATTATTTCAATGTCATTTGGATTCTATTTTTTATTTTTGTTTTCTTAAATAGAAGAAAATGCCTCAAATTCCCTCAGGTAGATTTACTAACGTTAATTTCTTTCCACATTCTATTGATTCTTGCCATAAGATTATTGGATACGACCTCTTTATTTTTAACAGATGCAATGGGTAGACTTTTGATAGCCCCATCAATTTTAAGTATTATGTATGTGATATTATTAACCAATGAATGACAGAGCCGTTTTTATATTATAAGAAATTTTTATTTGTCATATAAGAATATTCATAGTGAGATTAAATTTTTTTAAGACATATTTTTTCTTCGTATTATTGCTGTGCGGCTTTGCCGATGCGGCGGGAGATCGCCTATCCCCCGCCGCCCCCGCGCTCTTGCCGCACACTGAGCGGGCGATGAAGACGGCGGGTTTTTGGATCGGCCGGCATCCGTTTCCGGACAAGGTGATCCTGGCGCCGGACGAAATTGAACGTTTTAATGCCAAGGTGCGGGATGAGTTGAGTTTAACCAAAGATCTGCTGAAGTTACCCGCGGAATTTTCCGGTGATGAATTGCGGCGGACGTTCACCCAAACTCTCAAAGAATTTCAGGAAAAAAAATATTATTTGGGCGCGATGAAAGCCGGCAAGGATTTTTTTCAAGAGATGAAAGCCAATATGAATTTGGACGCGGTGCCGGAAAAGATCCGGCCGCGGTTTGGTTTTATCGCGCGTTTTGCTGATCAGCGGTTTTTTCCGACGGATGAGGGCCTGTATGAAAAGCCCAATGACAGGGATTTTGATGAATTGCAAGATAGCGACTTGGATGCCGGGACGCCGGTTATTGTTTTGCATACGAGTCAAGATGGAAAATGGTTTTATGTTTTATCCGAACTGCTGGATGGGTGGGTGAAGGCCGAGAAAGTGGGTCTATGCCCCAGTGAGCAAGAGTTTAAGGATTATTTTTCAAAGGAAAGGTTTGGGGTTGTCATAGCGGCTAAGGCGGATATTTTTTGGGATGCTAATTTATCGGAATATTACGATTATGTCCGCATGGGTGTGAAATTTCCGGTGAGCCGTATTATGGATAACGGCATTGTTGAAGTCGTTGTGCCGGCGCGTTCTGTCGATGGGACAGTTCGTTTTAAAAGGGGATATATGAAAAAGGAAGACATGCATGAGGGATATTTATCGTATACGCCGCGTCATATTATGGAACAGGCTTTTAAACTTCTCAATGAGCCGTACGGCTGGGGGGGGATGCATGGCGAACAGGATTGCTCGCGGTTTTTGCAGGAAGTGTTTGCCACCGTCGGCATCAATTTTCCCAGGAATTCCTCCCAACAAGCCCAAATCGGGCGGCCGCTTGCCCAATTCGATACGAAGATGAGTGAAGCGGAAAGATTAAAAGTGCTGCGGGAAGCCGTTGGCGGAATCACGATTCTGCCTATGCCGGGGCATATCATGTTGTTTTTGGGGATGGTTGATGAGCGGCCCTACGCCATTCATGCCACGTGGGGCTACCGGGAAAAAATAGGCAGAGAGGAGAGCTCGCGCGTCATCAACCGTGTTGCCGTGAGTGATCTGTCATTGGGCGAGGGAACGCTGAAGGGATCGCTGTTGAGGAGATTAAAGTCTGTTGTGTTGATTGCTCTATAAAAATTTATGTCAGATCATTTCATTAAAAGAATCTCTGTTTCCCTTTTGCGTGCACCACTGAGTCAGTCTTTTCGTACCGCCCTCGGTGAGCATAAGGTGATGGACAATGTTTTGTTCACGCTTAAGTTGAGTGACGGGACAAAAGGTTTTGGCGAGGCCGCGGTGGCACCTCACATCACTGCTGAAACGGTTGCCGAGACCACCAGGAATTTGCGCTTGACCGGAAATTTTCTTATCGGCCAGCGGGTATCGGATTATCTGCGGATTTCTACTGAGCTGCATGCGCGCTTACCAAAAAATAAATCTGCCGTGGCGGCTATTGAGATGGCTCTTTTGGACGCGTTCACGCGCCAATGGAAAATACCGCTGTGGAAATTTTTTGGCCAGCGGGCTCGGCGGCTGAAGACGGATATTACCATCGTGATTGCGGATTTAGCCGAGACCGAGGAGACAGTTAAAAAATTTTATCACCAAGGGTTTCGAACGTTTAAGATTAAAATCGGCCGCGATCAGGATTTGGATTTTAAGCGCGTTGTGGCCGTTCAGCGCTTGACGAGGAATTCCCATCTTATTCTGGATGCGAACCAGGGATATTCCGCTGAGGAAACGCTGCAATTTTTAAAGCGGATTCAACGCGCCGGCGTACGGCCGATTCTTCTTGAACAACCGGTGCCTAAAAATGACTGGGAAGGATTAAAGAAGGTCAGCCGCTCCACAAAAATTCCGGTCTGCGCCGATGAGAGTGTGGCCTCGCTCGCCGATGCGCTGCGGGCCATTCGTGAAAAAGCGGTCCCCGTCATCAACATCAAATTGATGAAATGCGGTATGCTGCATGCACGGGAAATTGCCGGGCTGGCCCGCTGTGCCGGGATCAAATTGATGATCGGCGGGATGATGGAGAGCTCATTGGCGATGACCGCCGCCGCGCATTTGGCGGCGGGGATGGGGTGTTTTGACTATATTGATCTCGACACACCGTTTTTTATCCAGCGGGGGTTTGATAAAAATCCTTACCTGAGCGCGTGTGGGGTGTATGATTTAAGAAATGCAAAAAAGGGAATTGGGATAGAACCAATGAAAAAAAATAAAACTAAAAAGTTAAAAGTCAAAGCGTGAAGGCATGAGGCTTATTGACCTTTGTAGAACCAAAAGAATTGAGGTAGTCAATATTGGCCTTTGTCTCCTCAATGATAAATCCAAATTTTTTTCTTTAGTTGTACAAAGGCCCATAAAATTGTAGTGCGCTTCGCGGTTGACTTTCTGTCTTTGAGTTTTGATTTTTGACTTTTTAGTTTTGACTTTTGATTTAAACTATGATCCACCATCATGCACATCCAAATTAATATGAATAATTTCGACGAGGAAAACTGTAAGAGACATGGATCTGTCATCCCCGAATGCTTTTGTCGGGGATCCAGGGTTCTCGACTGGATTCCCGCCTTCGCGGGAATGACAAAATGCTAATTAAGACAGCATTGATCCACCATCCCATTTTAATTATCCTATTTCTTTTGACAATCGAGACGGCGGTTTTGTATCTCGCACAGCAAAAGCGCTGCAAAAAATATTTTACTTTCCTGCCAGCGGTATTCTGGATTTATTTTTTGCCTATGTTAGCATCGACCGCCAGATTGATCGATTCGCAAAGTCCTGTGTATTCGGTGATCACGAAAAATTTACTGCCGGCGAGTTTATTTTTGCTTTTGATCGGTATTGATATTAAGGCTATCGCGCGGTTGGGAAAACCGGCGCTCATTATGTTTTTTGCCGGCAGCGCCGGAATTGTTTTAGGCGCGCCGATTGTTTTTGGAATATTCCAATATTGGATTGGCGATGATTTTTGGGCGGGCTTCGGGGCCTTGTCCGGCTCTTGGACGGGCGGAAGCGCCAATATGATCGCGGTGAAGGAAGCGCTGGGGACACCGGACTCTGTATTCCTGCCGATGGTCGTCGTGGATACGATTGTGCCGTATGTATGGATGGGATTTTTAGTCGCGATGGCTGCGGCCCAGCCGCTGTATGACCGCTGGAATCGCTCGGATCGGCGGATTCTTGATCAATTGAGCCGCAAGGTCAAGGGACTTTCAGCGGCTGAGGTAAAACTGCGTTGGCCTTTGACAACACTGATTTTCGTTTGCGCGATCCTGGCAAATTTATTAGCGCAGGGAATCGCAAGACTTTGCCCGGTGATTAAGGATGTGATTTCTCCCTATGCCTGGACCATCATTGTGATTTCAACACTGGGCATCGGATTATCCTTCACGCCGGCGCGAAAACTTGAGAATTTTGGCTCACAAAGAATCGGTTATTTTGTTTTGTATTTTGTATTAACGACGATCGGGGCCAAAGCCAATCTCTCTAATATCGGTTCAACAGTGATTTTGATTATGGCCGGATTTATGCTGGCCGTCTTCCACTCCGGGGTCACGGTTTTAGTGTCGCGCCTTATCAAGGCGCCGATGTTTTTGGTCGCGGTTGCCAGCCAGGCAAATATCGGCGGTGTGGCGTCGGCGCCGATTGTTGCCGAGATCTATCAGCCGGGACTGGCTTCGGTGGGATTGCTTTTGGCTATTTTGGGAAATATCGTTGGGACATACCTGGGGATTTTAGCCGGCCAACTGTGCCGCTTTGTTAGCAATTTCTAAGTTGATGCGTGATTTTAGATTTTATTTATCAGAAAGGCAGGCCTATGTTGAAACTCATTTCCTGGAATGTCAATGGGATCCGCGCGGTCCTTAAAAAAGATTTTTTAGATTTTGTCAAAAAGCATAACCCGGATATTTTATGCTTGCAGGAAGTCAAAGCTCCTGTCGGTGGTTTTACTTTGGAATTAATGGGATACGAACAATTTTGGAATTACGCGAAAAAGGCAGGTTACTCCGGGACGGTGGTTTTTACAAAAATGAAACCGCTTAAGGTTATTAACGGCATCGGCATCGCGAAACATGATGATGAGGGGAGGGTCATCACCATCGAGTATGTTGATTTTTTTCTCGTGAATGTATACGTGCCTAATTCCAAACGGGATTTGTCCCGGCTGTCGTACCGGGAAAAGGAATGGGATGTGGATTTTTTGAAATATTTAAGAAATTTGGAGAAGAAAAAGCCGGTGGTTTTTTGCGGCGATATGAACGTCGCGCACAAGGAGATGGATTTGAGCAATCCGCAGGCGAATGTCAAAAACCACGGCTTCACGCCGCAAGAGCGCGTGGGGTTTGACAACATTGTCAAAGCCGGATTTATTGATACATTTCGTGAATTTAATAAAACCGGCGGCCATTACACCTGGTGGAGCCAGATGGGAAATTGCCGTAAAAGAAATATCGGATGGCGCATTGATTATTTTTGTATATCTCCCAGCTTAAGGCCGCGGGTTCAGGACAACCGCATTTTGAAAGATATCATGGGATCCGATCACTGCCCGGTGGAATTGGTGTTGAAATAACCTATGCGCACGGCCATCAAAGTTCAGCAGCTTAGCAAAACTTTTACCTCCGCTGGGAAAAAGGTTCACGCCCTTGATGGTGTGAGCTTGGAGGTTTATGAAGGAGAGGTGTTGGGAATCCTGGGCCCCAACGGCGCGGGCAAAACAACTTTTCTCAATACGCTTTCGACTCTTCTCGTGCCGGATGCCGGCACAATCGAAATCCTCGGTATAAAATCAATTTCAAAGAACTTTAACCGCCTGCGGTCGCTTTTAAATATGTCCTCGGGTTATCCGAATTTTCCCTGGAGTCTGACCGTCAAAGAAAATTTGCGTTTTTACGGCCAATTGTATGGTCTGCATCGTCTGCAGCTTTTAAAACGGATCAAAGAATTGATTGCCATGTTTGAATTGGAGGAGTATGCGGATCGTAAATTTGAAGAGCTCTCCAGCGGCAGCAAACAACGGCTCTCGCTCGCCAAATCTCTGCTCAATCATCCTAAAATTATTTTTTTGGATGAGCCGACCATCGGATTGGATCCGGATATCGCCGCCAAAACCCGCGAAATTATTATGAATGTTCTTAAAGATTCCAATGTAACGGTGCTCTTGACGACGCACAATATGCCGGAGGCCGAGTTGATGTGCGATCGGATCGCGTTTATTAAACAGGGCCGGATTATCAAATTGGCGACACCGCGGGAATTAAAACATCTGCACGGCCGAGAAGATCTCGAGGCGGTTTTTATCGATTTGGCCAAAGGCGGGACCCAAGCGGCGTATGAAAATTTACCGCCATCTTTGTCCAGAAACCCGCCGTCGATGGCGAAAGCGGATTTTCCCAAGACACATCTCTTTTCAGAAATCCATTTTTGGTTGCGGCGCTGCCTCGCCTTTTCGTACCGGAACTTGCTTTTTGCCAGACGCAACCTTTTTGCCTTTATGGAATTATTATTCTGGCCGATTGTGAGTTTGATATCCATTGGGCTTTTGGGAAATTTTTTACAGCTTCAGGAAAAGGCCCTCGCGTTTGTTTTAACCGGCGCTATCACGGCCGGCGTTTTGCAGGTAACACAGCTGGATGTGGCCTACAGTCTTTTGTATGAAGTATGGTCGAAGAGCATGAAGCATACACTGCTTGCGCCTGTTGGAGTAAGTGAAAATCTATGCGGTTCGTGGCTGGTGGGGATGCTGCGGGGGAGTATTATTTTTTCTATTTTAGGGGTGGCCGCGATTCTGATGTTTGATTTTCCGTTTCCGGCGCTGAGTGTAACCGTCATTTTTCTTTTTGGGATTTTTTGTTGCGCGTTTTTGCTGGGGCTGTTGGTCAGTGTTTTGATTTTGTTGTTTGGCCAGAAAGCCGAAATCACCGCCTGGATGTTCGCGTATGTGTTCATGCTCTTGTGCGGGATTTATTATCCGATTGGTACTTTGCCGAAGTTTTTTTATAATTTAGCGCAAGTGGTGCCGATCACGTATTTTTTAGAATATTTTCGCCAGAGTTTCGGGTTTACTTCTGTACTGCCGCAGCTTTTGTTCCGGGGCTTCGCGCTGGTTTCAGTATATCTATTTTTGGGATTGCTTATGATGCGATTCGCTTTTCATCAGGCGCGCAAAAAAGGGATTATTGTGAAACTGTCGGAGTAATTATGCGAATGGGGAAGGCCTAACAAAAATGTATGAAGCCATGATGAGAAAGGTCGCTGTCCCCTTTAGCAGGGCAACCCTGAGCGATGCCATTTTTCTCATATTTTTAAGCAGCATTATCGTTTTTTTCTTGGCCCTCAGTTTTGAAAACTCCGAGTCCATTCTGGCAAACTCCACAGCTTGCTTGGTAATATTTTTTTCAACACTCATCGCTGTTTTTTTCTTGTGGTTATTCTTTTTGTCTGGCACGGCGGAATCATCAACAGCCTTAAGGTTCGCTAAGATATCGCTCGCGCCGGTTTTTGTTCTGCTTTTGTTAATCCCCTATAGCTATTTTTATACCCAGCTCAAGGGGGTGCGCCCGCTTGGTTGTTTGAGCATTGTTTTTCTAGGCTCGTTGATCATGAACGCAGTATTAAGAAAAGATACTCAGCAGCCACCTACTGACTTCTCTAAATATAATGGAACCTTTGAGGAAGCCAGTACTGCCAACGCATCAACAGGTTGCCGAAAAACAACAGGTTCCATTATTTATGCGTTGGTCTGTAAGAGGCCTGTATCACTGCCGTTTATTATTTCTATTTTATTAACTGTTTACGTCATTTTTTTCGGGGGGATCAGTGTTTTGCGGCATTTGCATTATCAAAATTTAAGCTCGTTTGATGTGGCGTTATATAATCAGATTCAGTGGAACAATATTCACGGGCGTTTTTTTGAAAGTTCCATCAGCGGCTCAAATTTTGTCACCCACAATTCCCCTTTTTTGATCTTATTATCTCCTTTGTACGCGGTTTATCCTCGCCCGGAGACCTTGCTGGTTTTAAAAAATTTATTTTTGGCTTCCTCGGCCGTTCCTTTTTATCTGATATTAAAAATGATCGTTCACAAAAGCGCTATTTTTCCCTTGCTGCTGGGGTATTTGTTTTACCCGTTTATCGTTGGGCAAAACTTTAACGCCCCTCACGAGATTTGCTTTTTGCCACCGTTTCTTTTATTTTCGTTTTATTTTTTTTTAAAAAATCGCTTCAATAATTTTTTAATCTTCCTGCTGCTTTCCCTATCGATCAAAGAGCATATCTCTTTGATAGCCATCATGTATGGCTTGTACGCGTTTTATCTTAAAAGGGAAAGGCCATGGGTTGCCGCGCCAATTCTTTTAGGAATCTTCTGGGGCTTTCTCTCAGTCGGAATAATTTATTATTTCCAAGAAATTTATAAGGTCGATCCGTATCCGGCATGGTTGATTGATAATATCAAAGGGCGGTTTATGCGGCCGGATGCCCCATTCTTGGCCAATGTGCTGTGGGGATTAAAAACATCCAGCCTTGGCCATTGGGATAGTTTTTATTTTGTCTACTTGCTTCTCTCTGCGGCGGGTCTTATCTTGCCGGTGTTTTCCCCCATTGCGCTTTTGGGCGCGCCCGAACTTATGATCAATCTTTTGGCAAGCGTCCAATTGATTTATCCGACATGGCATTACAACATTATCACGGCGTGCTTTTTGCTTATTGCCTGCGCTGAAGCGGTCAAAAAATTATCATCCAAAGCCGTTCTGCAAAGATGGGGAGTGCCTTCTCACAAAATTCAAGAATTGCTTTCCTGGCTTCTGTGCATTTGTGTCGCGAGCCATTTCTTTCTTTGGTGGGATCATACAAATATCAAAAAAATTCCCCGTTATGTCGAAACAATGAATACGGCGATTCGCTTGATCCCTAAAGAAGCCTCGGTGAGCGCCCCCAAACACCTCGTGGCCTATGTTTCCAGCAGAAAAGATTATTTTCTCCTTGAGGATAACCGCAAGGGAGAATATATTGTTGTTGATCAAGATCAAGACATCAGCGGCAGTTTTAAAGATGTCCGGCAATCGGATCAGTATGTGGAAATATATCATAAGGATGGAGTTCGAGTGGCGGCCCGCAGGGTCGTCCCTTGACGCGCAATACATGCCACGGGCTTCAGCCCGTGGGAGTATTGCAGTACTTGCCCGTGGTCATGCCACGGGCAAGTGGCGGCCCGCAGGGTCGTCC
>CAYHTV010000067.1:0-11301 GCA_964359575.1 uncultured Planctomycetales bacterium | reverse complement strand
CCTCTCCCTCTGGGAGAGGGAATATAAGATTAAAAATTTCTGTTACAATGTACTACTACGCTGTAAGATTAATTTCTGATTTAAATAATCGTTCCCCTCCCTGGATGGGAGGGGTTAGGGGAGGGTGATTCTCGAAGATGTTTACCCCCACCTAACCTCCCCCATTAAGGGGGAGGAATTTAAGAACTAATTTTACAGTGTACTACAATAGTACCGTTAAGCAACGCAGTATTAGTCCACAATTTTATACTGACGGACATGATTTTCTAATGAATTCCAAATTTCTTTGGGATTTATTCCTGCCTCTAACCGTTCACTGATAAATCGTCCCATATCAAAGCAGTGATCCGAATTATTGTAATTGTACATTCCAAGCCGGCCCGTCAAAATAAGATTCTCAATTTGTTTGAGCTGATCACCGGCAGCCTTCATTTTTTCCATATATTCCAAATCATATCGTGGATAAAAATTTCTAAAACGTTTTACAAAAGAATCTGTCACCTCACCCGGATCAATCAATTGAGCCTCTTGCAGGCCTCGAATACACTCCTTGACAAGACTGCTATCCTCAGCTTTCCATAGCCAACTCTCCTCTTCACAGGTTAGATCACAACAAATCATGGTTTGGTCTTTGGGACCTAACTCGGGATTCATTTGTTTTTGCTCAAAAATCCTTCCAAAAATGAATTTTTTTTCCGGAAAAAATATCCATTGATCCTCCATGACCAAAGGCCGTTTGACGGCCACATAAACCAAGATCAAATGACGAAATTGCAAACGATCCACACAATGCTCTATCGTCTTTCCATTCTGGGAAAAAATATACCGGCTTAAGGCCGGCAGAGGTATCGAAGAAATCAAATAATCACAGGGCAGCGATTGTTCCATGCCATTTGAGCCGATGAGAACCTCAACCACCCGATTTTCCTGCTTTTTAAAACACTGAATCCTTGTATCGCTCAAGATCTCTCCGCCGTTGAGTTCGATCTTCTCTTGAAGCATTTTAGGCCAATCCCCAAATCCCCGATGAGGATAATAAAAATACTCGGCATTGGTTTCAGCAGTTTCCTCCTTAAGACCGAGCAATTTCAAAATAATGTCTAACCCTCCGGCTGAGGGAACGCGTGTACGGGCCATTTCCGCATGCAGCCCAGAAGGATTTCCCCAGACCTTATCCGCGAGCGGTTCAAAGACCAGTTGATAGGCCGGCTTACCAAAACATTTAATCATATATTCTTCATAAGAGCGCGGTGTTTGACGGGAAAAAAAATGACGCGCGACACTGACCCCATAGCCAAAACCTAAACGTATAAACATACGCAGCCCCATCGCCTTGAGCAAACTTCCTAATTTTAAAGGATATTCCAAAAGATGGCCTTGCAAATAAATCCGATTCTTTTTCGGTAATTTCACTAAACGATCTCCCATCAGGACTCGAATTTGTTCTAAAACACCTGGGATCACCGAATACAATTTATGCGCTCCGTGATCTAAAGTAAATCCATGATAAAAAAAACTCGCGCACAGTCCGCCAATCGTGTTCGATTGTTCAATAATAGTCACTTCATATTTTTGGGTACGCGATAAAAAATAGCCAACAGACAAACCGGCAATCCCAGCCCCTAGAATAACGATCTTTTTCTTGGCTTGATTATTCATTTTCTTGTATCCGGCGGGCTAAAACAAGCGACTGCCCGATCCAGTAGGGAACATGACTCTTCTCCATTTTTAAAAATCTGGCTAAGCTCTGCCCGCCCTCGGCCAGCCAGGGGATGTACGCCTTCATCCGGAAGAAAATATAATTCAATTCTAAACTCTGCCAATGCGGCTGGGCATTGATTGTTCTAAACCCAGTCTGTCTGAGCATTGCTTTGATCGTGGACAAAGTAAAATAATACAAATGAATGGATAACAAAAAAACCCATTTTCGCCCCATCCAACGGGCCGCCAACGATCCCATGTCTGGATAATTCACAACGATAAGACCGTTTGGCTTTAAAACACGAAAACATTCTTTTAAAACTTTTTTAGGATCGGGTGTATGTTCCAAAACATCCCAGAGGGTGACCACGTCAAACGATTGATCGCGAAGACCCATACCAAAAATTGTTCCCGCATGAACGGAAAGGCCGTAACGTGTTCTGGCCCACTCGCACAACCAGTGGTTCGGTTCACATCCGGCAACCTCCCACCCCTTATTCTGTGCCACCGAAAGAAAAGCCCCGCCTGCTGTTCCGACATCTAAAATCTTTCCCGGAGCAGGGACGCATTGCTCAATCGTCTTTAAACATCGCGCGAACGTCCTCTCGCGGGCCGCCGACTGCGAGACAAACGTCTCATCCCTTCCGGCACTATAGGCACGAATAATGATATTTTCCTTTAACCGTGGATTGAGATATTGAAGACCGCACTGGCGGCATTGAACCAATTGATCAACGAGAATCTCATCTCCCGAAGAACGAAAAGAATCTTCAAGATGATCGGGCTTGGCCGCCGCGTACTGTGGCGGATAAATGACACGATAGTCATCCGCCCCGCACAAATTACAGGGAATTGTCTCTAATAAATCCTGATATCTATTTTCGAGGTCTATCATACGCTGTTCGATTCCGACAGATAATTTGCTTCATTTCACGCAACCTGGTATTCACCGCGCTGAGGACTAATCCTATGCCAAAGGTAATCACTCCAATGGGGGCCGATAAAAAAATAATTCCCGCCAAAAAAGAACTGGGCAGCGCTTCCATCCCGCGAGGTGCCATAAATTTCAGGATGGTAGCGGTTCCTGCCACGAGAAGAAAAAATATTCCCAATAAACCATAAACACGTAACGGGTGATGATCGCGCAGTAAAATGGCAATCGTCATTAAAATTCTCCAACCATCATGAAATGGCCGCAATTTCGAGGGGCTGCCATCGGGACGAGGATGATAGGAAATCGGAATTTCCTTAACCGAAAGCCCTTCCTCCAGGACTTGCAGGGTTAATTCTGTCTCGGTTTCAAAACCAGGTGTGAGCAGCGGGACTGTTTCCAGACACCGGCGGCTGATCGCGCGGTACCCTGACAAAATATCTTCATAACCTGTCCCAAAAATAAAATTGATCGTTTTAACAATCAAACGATTGCCAAACTGATGGAGCTCTATTAAAGACCGTTTATCGGCGGCTCTTAAGCGATTTCCCACCACCATATCCACTTCCCCGCGCAAAATGGGTTCTAACAAAGCGGGTGCTTCCTCGACGGTATATGTTCCGTCCCCATCCATAATCAAAACAACATCCGCTTGAATGGTATCAAAAATGGCGCGCATAACTTTGCCCTTACCGCGCTGATAAACATGATAGATAACCGCACCGGCATCCTGGGCCAGGCGCGCACTTTTATCCGACGAATTATTATTAAATACATAAATATCAGCCTCAGGAAGGACGCGCTTAATATCTTTAACCACCTGCGCAATCGTTGCCTCTTCATTATAACAAGGGATGGCTACGGCTATGTGAGACATATTTTTTCCTTAAATAATAGGATTAGTTTCTAACGGGGACATGCTCAATTGAGTTCCGGCCCGACCATGACTGCGTCTTTCTTTCGAACGTTACGCGCAAAATATCGCAAGACAAGCGCACGGTATGGCACCATTTCCATTTTAGTTTGAAATCTTCGCCTCAAAAAATTCAACGGCTGGATAAAAATTTTAAAAGGATGATATAACAATTTCCACCACAGAAATTTTTTATAGAGCTGCAGACGAAAACGATTTAACGGCCCATAATCCGGCCGCCATGTCGGTGTAAAGTTTAATTCAGAAAGCGAACGATACCCTTGAAATTGGCTGTAAATCGCTGAACCCGGTACCGGGGTAATAATAAACAAGGCTACCTCATCCACCCCTTCCCGGGTGAGAAAATGAACCAGGCGCTCGGTCATTTTTAAATCTTCTTGTGTTTCACTGGGAAATCCCAGGACAAAGCATGCCTGCGAACGAATCCCTGTCTGATTCATCCGCTTGACCATCCGTACCGCGTGATCTAAGTGGAATGGCTTTTGCATGATCTTGAGTAAACGCGGCGACCCTGTTTCCGGCGATATCGAAATATAACGGCACCCGGCCTCAGCCATCTTATCGATGGTCTCTTCGTTACGAATCGTCTCAACCTTTGTTCCTGCGACAATTTTCCAAACCACGCGAAGCGGACGGTTCATAATCTCCTGACAGATCTCCCGCATACGCTCATCCGAAATGGTTGGATCCAAATCTTCGATATGAAATTCGTTCACGCCTAATTCTTTTTGATAATACTCCATTTCATCGACCACGTTCTTGGCGCTGCGGGCCCGCCACTTTTGATTATTTGTCGCTGGAACAACGCAGAATTGGCAAGGATACGGACACCCTCGCGAGGTTAAAATAGGCAGATATTTATCGTCGGTCTGCGGCCCATGAGCGAAACGCAGATTCCAATAATTTTTTAAAGGAAATAGATCCCATGCTGGAAAAGTAAGCCGGTCCAAATCGGAAATCACTGTCCTTGGGGAATTATAAAAATCGCGTGACCCTAATCCATCTAATTGGGCGATATCTTCACAAGAAGACGGGTTGTCTAAATAACGAACCAGTTGAATAATCCTCTCCTCTCCCTCACCGGTTAAAATATAATCCGCGCCAGCCTCATAAAATTCATGGGCCACCTGTTTCAAGGCATACGCCGTAACTGCCTGGGTATTTTCTAAAACAACGACCGTCAATCCAGGGCGAGCTTTTTTGACCGCTTGAACAATGCCCACCGTTGCCAAATGATTAGTTAAATTAATCGCATAAATCACCGCCACCTGTGCCTCCAGCGGAATACGGTGAATGATTTCAGAATAATCAAGACCATAGATTAAAAACTTATCTTGCCAGCGAACCTGGGATGGTTTCTGAGCGTACGCATCGTTCACCGTAACCGGAATGCCTTCACGGCGCAGCGAGGCAGCCACATAAGCCAAAGCAACAGGCATGTAAACAATTCCTGTCGTGAAGGGATCGTCGCGCTGAACAACAAGATTGGGATTAATGAGAACAACGCTCATATAGTAAAATGATTTTTAAGATAGTGCCATTGAGGACTGCCCCAACTTCCGCTAAATAAATTCTATAAGGAACGTTGTGGCTGAAAATCAAAGTGGATTTGGGAAAACATGCCCTAAAACAGACTTTGCACTTCTTCTTTCTCTGATAATAATTCTTTAAGAGTGATATCAATCTTTTCTTTGGCAAAATCATTGTGCTCTATTCTCTGCACAATGCCCCAATCCTGACCTTGCGAGCGCACGGGAAAGCTAAACATGAGTCCTTGTGGAATTCCATAACTTCCATCGGAAGAAACGGCAACCGAAAAAAATTGTCCCTGCGGTGTTGGGGTGGTGATGTACCGGACTGTATCGATCACCGCGTTGGCAGCGGAAGCGGCGGAAGACAAGCCGCGGGACTTGATAATTTCCGCCCCGCGCTTTTGAACGATGGAAATAAAATCGCTTTTAAGCCAATTTTCATCGGCAATAGCGGCCGCGGCTGGCTGACCGGCGATCGTGGCATGATAAAAATCCGGATATTGAGTGGCGGAATGATTGCCCCAAATGGCCACATTTTGAACTTGCGTGATGTCCACTCCGGCTTTTTGGGCTAATTGAGCGCTAGCCCGGTTTTGGTCCAACATGGTCATAGCAAAAAAATTCTTAGCTGGAATATTTTTTATCACTGATTTAGCAATGTAAGCATTTGTATTGCAAGGGTTCCCGACAACCAGCACCCGGCAGGAAGACTTGGCTAGCGCATCCAGCGCCCGGCCTTGCTCAATAAATATTTTCCCGTTGATTTTAAGCAGCTCGCCCCGCTCCATCCCTGCCTTGCGGGGAACACTTCCTACCAAAAGCGCCCAATCAATATCCTTAAAAGCTTCCGCAAGGCTGGCGGTTGGCGTAACCGATTTTAATAAAGGAAACGCGCAGTCTTCTAGCTCCATCACGACTCCCTTAAGCGCCGGCAGGGCAGCTTCCAATTCCAAAAGCCGCAGATGCACATCTGTCTCTTTGCCAAACATTTCACCGGAGGCGATACGAAAAAGCAGTGCATATCCAATCTGCCCAGCGGCTCCGGTGACGGCAATACTTACGCTCTTTTTAGACATACAGGCTCTCCTGGTCAAGAAAACTCCTCACTTCGTTCGTACTGATTTTCCCTTAAATATTTGAGAGGAAATCAGTACAGTACTTACTTCCTCTAATAATTTTTAGAAAAGTAAGTACGTCGTAACTTCTTTGCTGCATAGGAGAGGAGTTTTTAGCAGCTAGGAAAGTTTTATACTTTCCTATGCTGTAAAAACTTTTAAGTTTTAAGTTTTGACTTTTATTCATCCCCACCAGTATCTTTCTTTTTTCTCGGACCACGCTCATCTTTAAATCCGCATAAATGATTTCTTCCCGGTTGGCTGACGCGCGTGAGAGGATTTCTCCCCACGGGCTGACGATCATGCTGTTGCCAAACGCTTCCACGCCCCGGCCGTCTTTGCCAATTTGATTCGGCGCTAAGACATAACACAAATTTTCAATAGCGCGGGCCCGCAAGAGGATTTCCCAATGCGCCTGGCCGGTCGTTTTAGTAAAAGCCGCTGGGACAACGAACACGTTTGCGCCATAAGCGGCGTAATCGCGGTACAATTCGGGAAACCGCACATCAAAGCAGATCGTCAAGCCAATTTTGAAGCCGGCAATTTTTTCGATGATTTTTTTTGTGCCGCGGTTAAAAAAATTGGATTCCCGAAAGCGTGTTTGTCCTAAATTCGCGTCGAATAAATGAATTTTTCGGTAAATAGCTTTTATTTTTCCCTCGGGATTAATGAGCGCTGAGGCGTTATAGACTTTATTTGAGTTATGGATTGTTTCGTAAATCGATCCGGCCAGGATATAAGCTTTATGCTGCTTTGCCAATTTCATTAACGGCGCCATTGACGGGCCGGGAATTTCTTCTTTAATGGAATTTAAGTCACTGGCCTCAATGACCCGCCCGCGGTAATTAAAAACCTCGGGAAGTACAATGAATTTCGCCCCCTTGCGAATTGCTTCTTCGCTTAATCGAGCCGCCGCAGAAATATTTTCTGCCTTATCTGATCCCGAAGCCATTTGTACGACAGCAGATTTCATATAAATAGGACTTACGCGTTTGTCATTCCCGAATGTCTTTGTCGGGAATGACAGACTCTATATTCAAACGCGACAGTCCATATAAAATAAAAATTCTAAGCTCTAACGCCGTGTGCGAGTTTCGTGTCATTGCGAGCGAAGCGAAGCAATCTTTAATAGAAAAAAGATTACTTCGTCGCCTTGCGGCTCCTCGTAATGACACAGATAATAAAAACTCGCACACGGCGTTAAGCTCTAATAAGGGTTTTGACAGCTTCCTCATAATCTTGGTGGCATTGCGTGTAAAATTTTTCTTGTTTCAGGGCGTTGCGCCATTTAGTAATATTTTGATATGGGGCGAACTCAATGCCCGAGACTTCGGCCGGATCCAATAAAGACAACAGATTGATATCAGAGAGCGTCATCGCTGCGCCGGCCACATATTTATTTTTTCCTAATTGATTATCAACAATCGGCAGAAAACGGTTCAGAAACGTTAACCCATCTTTAATGGAATTTTCATCGATGGGCTGGCCGCGCATCGGCGCGAAAAGCCGGTTGTAGGTCACCTTCATCAAGTTGACACCCACATGTATACTCCCAAAATCGATCCACGCATCGACGACCGCCCGCTCCTTCAATCCTTTCGGATATAAAGGAGAATTGTTTTTATCCGCCAAATACCGGATAATGGCGTTGCTTTCAAAAAGGCAGAAACCGTTATCGTCAATAGATGGGATCTTCCCAATGGGGTTGATCTTCAAAAATTCCGGCCTTTGCTGCTCGCCTTCGCGCAGATTTATTTTAATGTATTCGTATGGTAATCCTAAAAAATTAGCCGTAAACCTGACCTTGTTCGATGGTGAAGACAAATCACTCCCATAAATTTTTAACATAGACCCTCCTTGCCTGCGGCAACGCAGGCTTTGTTTGGTTGACAGTTATTCTAATCTTTTTTGGCAAAAAGGCAATTCTCTTATTGACTTAGGCGTCAGGAACCGTATTGGGAAACTTTCCTGATCTCAAGAAAACTCCTCACTTCGTTCGTACTGATTTTCCCTTAAATATTTTAGAGGAAATCAGTACAGCACTTACTTCCTCTAATAATTTTTAGAAAAGTAAGTGCGTCGTAACTTCTTTGCTGCATAGGAGAGGAGTTTTTAGCAGCTAGGAAAGTTTTATACTTTCCTATGCTGTCAAAAAGAGAAAACTCTGCAATCAACAATCACAGAGCTATCAAAAGCGACCCCAGCTGTATTATACAACGAACCTTCACAATCAGGGCCATGATACCGTTTTAAACACATTGACGCAACTCAAATGTTTTTAGACGGATAAAAGACACCCAATACCATGAATGTCTGCCGGAATCGCTTCAAATTACCGACATAAAAGTAAACCTCTTTCTTGGCAGTATCTGAAATTTCAAGCCACTTTTGTTGAATTTTCTGCAATCTAATTTCTTCAGTAGGATAACTCAAAAGAAACTGACGATACATCTGACCTATTTCCCAGTCGATGATAGATAATTTATGGCCCGGACAATCTGGAACGCCTGCACATTTAAAATTATAGTAAAAATGATAGGGTATTTCTTCAATGGCATTTTTTTGCTTGTTGAAAAGGCTTAATTGAGCATAACAAGCCTCTCTTGATTGCTGATCCGATGGGCTTTGTTTTGCCCATTCAAAGCGGACATCCTCCGGCTTTATTAAACCCAATGACAAATCATTGCTTTCACATTCCTTATATACCTGACACATCGACTTGACGGGAACCTTGAGGACAATTTCTTTCCGCTTTTGCCATGTTCCCTTTTCCGTATCAAACCAAGCCATCACTTTTATTGTATCAGCATTGACTCGAAAACTCTCCGGACGTTTATCATCAGAAGGGGTGGTACATTGTGCCTCAATAATGCTGTATTTCTTAAATTTTTTATCGCCATCAAGATCACGGTAGGGAATGGGGAAAAGGCGGACTAATTGGGAATTGCTCAAATCAACTCCAGCACAGCATACGGTTTCACCGTATGTTTTGCTGGGGTTCGGGTAGGCTTTGACAGTGACGAGGATTTTCTTGGTTTGAAATTGCATTGTTCATTTTCAAATATGCTCTATCGAAACAAGGCTCCCATTAAATTCTTTAATCTTGGTAGCCACACAAGAACGATGACATTGTTCATGGTTTAATTCAAAACACATCAAACAATTCACACCGTCGGATAAACGATTATAGACTTCTTCGATAACGTCCGTTTGGCTGGCGAGATACTCCGAAAATGCCTTGAAAAAATAATCATAATCCCAATCCGCTTTTAATTTGTGCCTTATCTCCGACGGACTTCCTAAGGCTTTATAGTGGACATACTCGATACTTTCTTCGTTTAACCGTTGCCCTAAAGCCGTTTTCGAGAATCCTTTTTTTCGAGAAAGGGGAATTTCCCGGACATCAATAAGGCGGGTGACTCCGTGTTCTTTTAATCTGCCGACAAACTCATTGATGTTCCGGCCCTCATAGCCGATTGTATATAAAATATAATCGTTCTGCATATTATTACGCCTCTGTGGTTTAAGTATATCATACCCTATTATGGGAGAGGCGAGAAGGACTAACTGAAAAAAATGAATGGGTTTCCCATCGACTTATCCCAACTTGGAAATCGAGTATTGTCTCCCCCTCCCCAGATCAAACAAAAGAACCTCCTCGACGGCTCCTGAGCTTGTCCGAAGGGAGGTTCTCTCTATGGTACAACTTGGCGACCCCAGCGGGATTTGAACCCGCGCTGCAAGCTTGAAAAGCTTGTGTCCTGACCAGGCTAGACGATGGGGTCGAAAAAAATCAAAAACTAAAAAGCAAAAATTAAAAATAAAAACGGGAGTGTTTATTATAATAAACTTTGGGAATGAGTCAAGAAATGAGTGGGTTTAAAGCCGTTTAAAGCCAAGCCCTTCTGAGCACGCAAAATATTTTTGCTTTTGATTTTTGATTTATTCCTCCTCCTCTTTCGCCACCACATTGGCAACAGAACTGACCACATCATCCTTCTCTAAACTCATCAAACATACTCCTTGCGTCGCTCGTGCTGTCTGGCGAATATCCGCGGTGGGGCAGCGCACAATCATCCCATTTTTGGTAACGGTCATAATTTCATCATCGGCCATAACTGCCAAAACCCCGACCACATAGCCGGTTTTAGGCGTTGCCTTAATATTAATGATCCCTTTGCCGCCGCGCGACTGCGTGCGGTAATCCGTAAATGCCGAACGCTTAGCAAATCCCAGAGAGGTTACCGTCAAAAGCGTGCTGCCGGTCTTATCAATATCCGTCGGAAAGACCTGCATGCTGACCACTTCATCGCCTTTGTTTAATTTGATCCCGCGCACGCCTTTAGCCCCCCGCCCCATATCGCGCAATAATTTTTCCGGGAAACGCAACGACTTGCCCTCTTTGGTCGCCAAAAGGATGTCGTACTTGCCGCCGCTGATGGCCGTTTGAATCAAGCGGTCGCCTTTTTCTAACGTCATAGCGCCCAGCCCGCCCTTGCGCGGATTGCCAAACGTGGACAAAGTCGTTTTTTTAATATTGCCTTGAGCCGTGACCATCACCACATATTGATCTTCGGAAAATTCTTTCACGGCGAGAATCGAACTGATTTGCTCATCGCTGCCGACGGAAATCAAATTCACAATCGCTTTTCCTTTGGCCCCGCGTGAGGCAATGGGAATTTCATAAACCTTAAGCCAGCGCACAATGCCTTTATTCGAAAAAATCAACAAATAATCTTTCGAAGAGGCCACAAAAAGATTCTTCACAAAATCCTCTTCGCGGGTCGCCATCGCAATCACGCCTTTGCCGCCGCGTTTTTGTTTGCGGTAAAAATCCGCTGGCGAGCGTTTAATATATCCAGAATTCGTAATAGTAATGGCCATGACTTCTTCGGCGATCAAGTCCTCGACTTCAATCTCCTCGGCCTTGCCGGCGATTTCCGTGCGGCGTTCATCGCCGTATTTCTTTTTGATGCCGGCCAGCTCTTCCTTAATAATCTCGTCTATCTTTTTCTCCGATGCCAAGATCGCGCGAAAATTATCAATGGCCTTCAATAATTCCTTATATTCGGCTTCAATCTTGTCCCG
>CAYHTV010000066.1:0-11331 GCA_964359575.1 uncultured Planctomycetales bacterium | reverse complement strand
CTCTCCTATGCAGCAAAGAAGTTACGACGAACGAAGTGAGGAGTTTTCTTGAAAATTATTTAAGGTAGTTGGGACAGCTGATTTTTTTTTGGTGTGTAAAGATAACGGGGAGTAGCGCAGTTGGCTAGCGCGCAACGTTCGGGACGTTGAGGTCGTGGGTTCAACCCCCACCTCCCCGATTATTTTTGTGGTTGACAGCATCAGATGCCACGGGCTCTGCCCGTGGATTGATGCAGTACTTGCCCGTGGTCATGCCACGGGCAAGTGGCGACCCGAAGGGTCGTCCCTTGACAGTTCTCCAATGATCCAAGCTCACATATTTTTTTCTGGGATGGTTCAAGGCGTAGGTTTTCGGTATACGACTCAGCGCATGGCTGCGGATTTTAATCTTCAGGGCTGGGTGAGAAATCTCAGTGATGGGCGTGTGGAAGTTTTAGCGGAAGGCCCCCCAGAGCATATCAAAAAGTTTATAGAGCAGTTGGCAAATCATTTTGGTGCTTATATTAAAGATCGAACAGTAGATTATCAATCGGCGCAAGGAAATCTTACGGACTTTCAAGTGCGAGACTAAAAATGCGCTATGGAATATTTTCCGATGTCCATGCAAATTGGGAAGCTCTAACAGCTGTAATACGGGCTTTTGAAAAAGAGGGAATTGATCATTATTTTTGCGCTGGGGATATCGTCGGCTATGGAGCCAATCCACAAGAGTGTATTGATCTTATTCAGAAATTAAACGCCGACTGTGTGGCAGGAAATCACGATTGGGCGGTGGTTGATAAATTCGATACTGATAATTTTAATCATGCGGCTAAGCAGGCTATTTTTTGGACCAAAGAGCATGTCCGTGTGGGTGATCGCGACTTTTTAAAATATCTGCCGCTCATATTTAAGAATAATGATTTGATCCTCGTGCATGGAACGCTTCCTTTTCCGCAGAATTTTGAATATCTTTTATACGGCGATCAGGTACAGGAGATGTTTAATGCCATGGAGCGGTCGCTGTGTTTCATTGGGCATACCCATGTCCCGCAGATCATTTTTCAGCAGGAGGGAAAGGTGAGATTGTGGGATGCGTCAGATATTAAAATTGGCCCCCAAAGTAAATATATTGTGAATGTCGGCAGTGTGGGGCAGCCGCGGGATGGAAACCCAATGGCGGCGTATTGTATCTACGATACCGCCCAAAGGGAGATTTCTATCCGACGGGTAAATTATGCGATTGCGGCTGCCCATCAAAAGATTATTCAAGCTGGATTGCCGCGTATTTTAGCGGATCGTTTGAGTGAGGGAAAATGAAATTGGGCCAAGAGCAAGCACACAAAGAGATTGAGAGGTTGTCGCAAAAAATTGAGAAATATAATTACCGTTATTATGTCCTTTCGCAGCCCGCCATCTCGGATAAGGCGTATGATGATCTTTTGAAAAAGTTGATTAAGCTGGAGGAGCAATTCCCGGAATTTAAGGATATCAATTCTCCCAGCCAGCGGGTTGGGACAAAGATCAGTGCCGCCGCAAACACTATCCATCATAAAGTCAAAATGTACTCGTTGGATAATACGTACTCGATTGAGGAACTGCACGATTGGCAAAAGCGTGTTGAAAAAGGCCTCGGGTCGCATACAATCGAATATGTTACGGAATTTAAAATTGACGGGGTGAGTGCTGCCTTGACTTACGAAAATGGAGATTTTGTTTTAGGGGCAACACGGGGAGATGGATTGATGGGGGAGAATGTGACGCACGCCTTGCGGACGATTCGGTCGATCCCGCTTAAACTGAATAAGGATAAAGAAAATTTGCCGCGTCTGCTGGATGTCCGCGGAGAAATTTATATGAATCATGCTGACTTCGAAGCCCTCAACCGCCAGCGGAAGGCACAGGGAGAAGTCTTATTCGCAAATCCCAGAAATGCCGCCAGCGGTTCCATAAAACTTTTAGATTCACGGATCACCGCACGGCGCAACCTGCATTGTTTTATTCATTCTTTTGGGTTGCTCGAGGGCGGCGAGGAAATCAAGACGCAATGGGGATTCTTACATCAGGCCAAACAATATGGGTTTTCGGTGAACGCCACGAGCCGTTTATGCCAATCGTTTGAAGAAGTTATCGATTTTTGTCTAGAATTTCAAAGTAATCGTCACACAATTCCTTATGACATCGATGGAGTGGTGATTAAAATTAATTCCCTTGACCAGCAGAAAAAGTTAGGGGCCACTTTAAAGAGCCCGCGCTGGGCCGTTGCTTATAAATTTCCGGCACGGCAGGCGAGCAGTAAAATTAAAGACATCGTTATACAGGTAGGACGCACCGGTGTGATCACGCCGGTCGCCGAACTCGAACCCGTGGAGTGCGCGGGAGTGATTATTTCACGTTCGACGCTGCATAATTTTGATGAAATTAAGCGCTTGGGAGTGAAGCCCGGGGATCGGGTCTTGATTGAACGCGCGGGAGATGTGATTCCGAAGGTTGTGAAAGTCATTGAGTCTGCTCCAGGGAAAGCGTTTTGTATCCCAAAGAGATGTCCAGAGTGCAATGGTGTCATTACCAAAGAAAATAATGAAGATGTGGCCTATCGCTGCATCAACCTCTCATGCCCCAAACAGTTGGAGCGTGGGCTTATTCATTTTGCCTCCCGTCGGGCAATGGATATTGTGGGGCTAGGCGAGGCAGTCGTAGCGCAGCTGCTGGAAAAAGGTTTTGCCAAAGATTTGGCGGATATTTATTTTCTTAAAGAAGAAAATTTTTTGCAACTTGAATTATTTAAGGAAAAAAAAGCGCAGAATCTTATCACCGCAATTGAGCAAAGCAAAAAGCAGCCCTTATCGCGTTTGCTATTTGCGTTAGGTGTTATGAATATTGGAGAGAAGACTGCGGCCACGCTAGCCCAGAAATTTGGGACAATGGAGAATATTCTGAAAGCCCAAAAGGGAGATTTTGATGCTATCCATGAGATTGGCACGGTGATGGCGCAGTCATTGGCGGATTTTTTCGGCCAAGCATCAACCAGAAAACTTTTGCAGAGATTAAAGAAGGCCGGTGTCAACATGAGTGAACCTCATCAGAGAATTATCAGCGACAAATTAGCCGGCAAGAAGTTTATTTTTACCGGTGAGTTGTCGAAATTTACGCGCAGCCAAGCGAGTAGCCTTGTTAGGAAATTGGGAGGCGAGATCGTAAGCAGCGTGAGCAAGAATACGGATTTTGTCGTTGCCGGCGGAAATCCTGGATCCAAGTATGACAAAGCCCAATCTTTAAATATCCCCATTATTGATGAAAAACAATTTGAGGAGATGACGCATGATTAGTATAAAAGACAGATGCCGCCAAACATTTTTTTTGGTTTTTATCGGCTTAATGGGCGTGTCGTTCATTTTTAGCGGCTGCGAACCACTGCGCAAAAAATTTACTCGTAAGAGTAAAAAGGAACGCGCGACCTCGGTTGCCGCTTTGCCTATTTTGGAACCGGAAGAATATCCCGATAAACCCTTTGATCCCTTAAAGGAATATAGCTATCGATACAGCATGTGGAATGTTTGGTATAAAGATTATTTGATGGCTACGGAGGAAAATACGAGCGATAAACGGCAAAGTTATATTCTTAGTCAAATGGCCGTACAGTTAGATGAAATGCAAAAGTTGTTGGCCGGGAAAAAACAGCAGGCGCTGGACGAAGAGAAAGCAAAATTACAGCAAGTGGCAGAGAGTTTTAAAACACCTAGCCCATTGCGCAATTCGTTCACAATCAAAAGCAAGGTCATGGTCATTGATAAGCATATTCGTAACGATTTTAGGCCAGCCGCCGTGCAGAATAGCCTGAAATAATATGGGAAAATCCTATTGTGATGAATGAATTTATTAACGAGTTTATTAATTATTTATCGGTGGAGCGCGGGCTGGCCAATAACACCCTGCTTGCTTATCGCCGGGATCTTAAGAAATATTCACAATATTTAAAAAAGGAGAGCCCAGGTGGAATTCATCAGGTCAGTCGTGAAGGGATCACTTCCTATATGTATGATCAAAAACAAAAAGGGTTGTCGACCACATCGATTTGTCGCAGTCTAGCCGCGATCAAAATGTTCCATCGGTTTTTGGTCAGAGAACGTTTGGCTAAAGATGACCCCACGAATCTTGTGGACACTCCCAAATTATGGAAAAGGGTTCCCGCTGTTCTCTCCACGGGAGAAATTGAATTGATGATTAAGGCTTCGCAGGGACGGAAGAAACAGCATATCCGCGACAATGCCATCTTGGAATTGTTTTATGCCAGTGGCATGCGTGTGTCCGAGTTGGTTGAGTTAAGATTAGAGAATATCAATTTTGACATAGGGTATGTGCGCTGTATTGGAAAAGGCCGTAAAGAGCGGATCATTCCGATTGGAAAGCGCGCCCAGGAGGCAATCAAAAAATATTGTGATAAGGCGCGTAATACATTCGCAAAATCTCAGATAACGTCCATCTTATTTTTGAGCCGTTTAGGGAAGAAAATGAGCCGGCAAAGCGTTTGGAAAATTATTAAACAATGCGCCAAGAAGGCGAATATTAAAAAAAATATCAAACCGCACACTTTGCGCCATTCGTTTGCAACCCATCTGCTGGAGCGGGGGGCGGATTTGCGCTCAGTCCAAGAAATGCTGGGCCATTCAGATATTTCTACAACCCAGATTTATACGCATGTGGACCGCGAACGGTTGAAATCCGTGCACAAACAATTTCACCCGCGGGCTTAAGAGAAAAATGAACAAAATTTTCAATACACTAGATAAAAAAGTCTTGCGGGCGATTGTTGAGGTGGGACAAACCGCGGATCGGTTGGATGTGCCGGCTTATTTGGTGGGCGGTTTTGTGCGTGACATTTTTTTGAAGAGGAAAAATTTAGATCTGGATATTGTTGTGGAAGGAAACGCAATCCATTTAGCCAAAGAATATGCTCAACAGCACAACAATCATATTGTGATTTATGAAAGGTTCAAGACGGCGGCAGTTGATCGGAAGGAAGGATCGTGGGTTGATTTTGCCACTGCTAGACGAGAGTTTTATCCCCATCCAGGGGCATTGCCGATTGTGGAACCCGGAAATATTGCGGACGATCTTTATAGACGAGATTTTACAATCAATACGATGGCTTGGTGTATAAATAAAAGGCGTTTCGGCGAGCTGATTGATGAATTCGGCGGCTTAGCGGATCTGCAAAATAAAAAAATCAGGATCCTGCATGAAAAAAGTTTTGTGGATGATCCGACGCGCATCCTGCGGGCCATCCGCTTTGAGCAGCGTTTTCAATTTGCCATGGAGAAAGCAACTTTGCAGCTTCTCCAAAAAGCTGTGCATGACAATTTTCCGGCAAGCGTTAAACCAGAGCGCTATTTTGCCGAATTTAGAAAGATGCTGGAAGAGCCGCGGCCTTCGCGGTGTTTAGTCCGTCTTTGGCAGCTTCAGGGATTTCATTTTTTATCGTCACAATTAAGGATTTCACTCCGCCAGTTATCGGATATCGAACGCAATATCAGGCTTTTAAAAAGAAAAAAATATTTTGCCATGAAAGAAGTTTGGATCCTTTACTGTATGAATATGCTGGGAAGTTTATCCACGGCCGAGAGGGAGGCCATCTTAGCTAAATTCAATTTTCGAAAGACGGATCGCCGCAAAATTTTATCACTTGAAGATTTAACGCGCGGCATCAACATCCTTAAAAGGGACAGCCCCCCAAGTCAAGTGTATCGCGTCCTAAAACCTTTTCCTCGTGAGACGATTTTGTTTATGCGAATTACTACGCCAAATAAAAATATTCAAAAATGCATTGATGATTTTCTTAAAAAATATCATGATGCGGCGCTTGACATCGATGGGCATGATTTGAAAAAAATGGGGATTCCAGAAGGGAAGCGCATGCAATACGTATTGAATGAAGTTTTATATAAAAAGTTGGATGGGGCAGCCAGATTGCGGCAAGATCAACTTAAAAAGGCTAAGCAGATTGCTGTGGGATAGAGTGAAGGGCTAATTGTAAAGGAGACCCGTCATGGGGAGAATTGATCGAGTTAATGAATTTATCAAACGCGAAATCAGTAATATTATTTTGATTGAATTGCAAGATCCACGGTTAAAATTTGTCACAGTTACTGAAGTGGATGTGAGCCGTGATTTGCGTCACGCCCGGGTGAGTTTTAGCGTCCTAGGTGATGAGGTGAAAATCCAAGAAGCCGCGGAAGGGCTTAACCGGGCGCGCGGGTTAATCCGCAAAATGGTCGGCCAGCGGATCAGTACGCGTTATACGCCGGAAATTGTATTTGTGCAGGATCGTTCCCGTGAATACGGCGTAAAGATTGAGGAAACTTTGGAGGAGATCCGCCATGAATCTAAAAAAAATCCTTGAGACAATTCAACGAAATAAAATCTTTCTTATCAGCACGCATGTGAACACCGACCCCGATGCCTTGGCCTCGGAATTGGCATTGGCAGCGTTTTTAAAGACTCAAGGCAAAAAAGTTTATATCGTGAATGAGGAGCCGGTACCCCGGCGGTTTTCATTTCTCCCAGGGGCCCAGCAGATACGCTTTTTGCGGGAAAATTTAAAAATCAATTATGATGCCGCTATTATCGTGGACTGCTGGGATTTGGACCGCATCGGCCGTGTGAAAAACATCATTACCGCTGATAGGCCGTTAATCAATATCGATCATCATGTCACCAATGATGCCTTCGGCACCCTGCGCTGGGTTCATCCCCAGGCGTCATCAACGGCGGAGGTGCTGTTTGAATTATTTAAGAAGAGCGGCGCGCGAATAACAAAGGATATGGCAATTTTACTCTATCTTGGGATCATGACCGATACAGGATCTTTCCGTTATGAAAGTACCGGCGCGCGCACGCACGCGATTGTCAGTGAATTGTTAAAATTTCAATTTTCTGTTTCTGAGTTGTATCAAGAATTGTATGAGTCTGTTCCGGCCAGCGACTTGAAAATGTTTATCAAGGTCATTTCCCATTTTGATTCTTTGCTTGGCGGGAAGGTTATTTGTGTCGAACTTCGTAAAGGAACTGTGGCAAAATTTTCGCAGGATTTTGATTTAAGAGATAAGATATTTGGTTTCTTAAAAACAATAAAAGGCGCAGAGGTTGTTTTAATTTTAACGGAAGATAACCCAAAAAGAACGCGTGTGAATCTGCGGTCGCAAGGAAAAGTTGATGTCGCTTTGCTCGCGTGCCGCTTTAGCGGCGGCGGCCATAGCCGAGCCAGCGGATGTTTGGTTGAAACTGATATGCGTGGTGCCAAACAAAGAATTTTAAGCGAATTAAAAAAGGTGATGTGATGAACGGCATCCTGGTTGTTAATAAACCACAAGGTATAACTTCGCATGATGTGGTGGCGCGGGTGCGTCGTATATTCCGCATCCGCCGGGTTGGTCATGCCGGCACTTTGGATCCATTAGCGACGGGAGTTTTAGTAATTTTGTTAGGAAAGTCCACGAAATTATTTAATAAATTTCAATCTCTGGATAAGGCTTATCGTGCTACTCTCAAATTAGGAGTGACAACGCATACGGCTGATATTTTGGGAAAGGTCATTGAACAAAGGCCATATGTGGGAATTACGCAGGCGAAAATTGAAGAAGTTTTTCAAAAATTTATTGGAGAGATCGAGCAGACACCGCCGATGGTCTCTGCTGTCAAAATCGGCGGCAAACGGCTTTATAAATTGGCGAGAAAAGGAATTGCCGTGGATCGCAAGCCGCGTGTGATTCGTATCAATACGTTACGGCTCATCAATTTTGTTGATTCGGCTGTGGAATTTTATGTGGAATGTTCAAAGGGAACTTATGTCCGCCAACTGGCTGAGGACATGGGGCGAGCGCTCGGGTGTGGCGCTTGTATTACCCAGATTGAGCGTACCAAAGTGGGAGATTTTGCCATTGAACAGGCAGTCAAGTTAGAGGACTTGAAAGAAAGTCATGTGCAATCTTGGAGAGACTGAAAATTTATGAAGATCATTCATGGCATTAAAAATATCAAACGGAAGTTTAAAAGTCCGGTGGTCGCTATTGGCGTATTTGACGGCCTGCACCGCGGGCATCAGCAGTTGATTAACCAGGCCATTCAAGAGGCGCGCCAGATCCGGGGGACAGCGATCGTTATGACGTTTTGGCCGCATCCCGCCCACGTCTTGCGGCCTGAAATCCGTTTGCCGCTGTTGGTGTCTCTGCCGCATCGGCTTAGGCTTTTAGAGGGGCTGGGGGTGGATGTCTGCATTGTGATCCCTTTTACAAAGTCGTTTTCGCGATTGTCACCGGAAGAGTTTGTAAAAAATTACCTCATCAGAAACATTAAACCCGTAGAAATTTTTGTGGGCTATGATTTCCGGTTTGGAAAAAACCGCCAAGGAGATCTTAATCGATTTAAAACTATCAGCAAAGAATTGGGTTTTAAGATCAATGTTCTGCACGCTATCAAAGGTGGTGCGAGGGCAATAAGCAGCACGCTTATTCGTGAGCTTGTCATCCAGGGAAAATTGAGCCAGGCCAGTCGATTATTGGGGCGTTTTGTATCGCTGATGGGGACGGTGTATCGCGGCGATGCGCGCGGAAGACTGCTAGGGTTTCCGACGGCAAATGTGGATCCGGATGGGGAGTTGATCCCGCCTTGTGGAGTTTATGCGGTGAGTGTTTTAATTGGTAATAAGCGATACGGCGGCATGGCTAACATTGGTTATCGCCCGTCCTTTAAGAATGGAAATAAAATCAGCATTGAAGTTCACATCTTTCATTTTCGAAAAAAAATTTATAGTAGAACGATCCTTGTTGAGTTTATAAAGAAAATCCGCGATGAAAGAATGTTCCTTTTCAAAGGGCAGCTGATTCAACAATTGTACGAAGATGAGATAAAGGCCAAAGCCATTATCGCCAAAAGCATTTCCTCCCGTAATTTCTCGCGGTAAATTCTCCTTCACTGAGCTGCAATCTTGTACTTCCCCTTTTGACACCTATATCTTGTGTCCTTCAGTAATTTAATCACAACTCATTGATTACCAATACAATAGAAAAAAATACGGGATTTACGGAATTTAAGTGTTGACAACACCCGCGGCTATTACTATAATTGGGACTGTAGTGGAGCAAGGTGGAGTAAAGTGGTTTATTGAGATTTTATTATTGACCTTTGTAGAACCAAAAGAATTGAGGTAGTCAATATTGGCCTTTGTCTCCTCAATGATAAATCCAAATTTTTTTCTTTAGTTGTACAAAGGCCCATAAAGAAAAAATATGTTTTACGGCGAATACAATCACACCATCGATCGCAAAGGACGCATCATTTTGCCGGCCCGATTCCGCGATATTTGTAAGGAAAGCGGCATTGAAAAATTTTTTATTACGCGCGGATTGGATAAATGCATTTTTATGTTCAGCGATGAGGAATGGCGGGTGCAGGAACAAAAATTTAAAGGTATGCCGTTTACCAAGCAAGAGGCGCGGAGTTTTAATCGTATGTTTTTTTCGGGAGCCATCGATGTGCTGCCGGATCGGCAAGGGCGTTTTATCGTTCCGCAATATTTGAAGGATTATGCCAATATTAAACGCGATGTGATCATTATTGGTGTTTCTAATAGGATTGAGATTTGGAACAATGTGACCTGGAATGAATTTTATGCCAATTCAAAAAATTCATTTGAACAAACAGCGGAAAATATCCTTAATTTATAATGGGTTTTTTTACAGCATAGGAAAGTATAAAACTTTCCTAGCTGCTAAAAACTCCTCTCCTATGCAGCAAAGAAGTTACGACGAACGAAGTGAGGAGTTTTCTTGAGGAGAAGGAGGGGCCATGGCCACAAAATTATTTAATGAATTGGTGTTTAAACATATGGTCGAGTTTACAAATTCCGACTGCGTTTTCTGTTCAACGCAAGAGAAAGAAACGGGAAAGGTGAGGCTGTATCTTGTTTTTGATAATGACAGACAGATTTATTCGCGCAATGGATTGAAGGGGACATGGGTAAAGGTGCAAGATCAGGACGAACACGAAACAGTGAGAGATGCATATACAAGCGCGCGACGCCAAACAATCATCCCGCGTTATAGCGTATAACCCCGGATTTTACGGAAGCTAAATCCACGGGCTTGCCCGTGGATTTAGCTTCCGTACTTGCCCGTGGTTTCATGCCACGGGCAAGTGGCGACCCGAAGGGTCGTCCCTTGACAAAGTAAAATCCGCCCGAAGGGCAGCCGGAAAAAATCTCGGAAAGATTTTTTTGATTTAGGCTGGGTAATCCCGAATTTTTGCAAGCACAATTGTGTGCAAAATTTATGTGTGCATGCAAAATCCAGGATAAATAGTATCAGAGGGATATGAATATTGGGGAGCCATTAGAAATGGATTTTCAATCACAATCAAGCCACACTCCGGTTATGGCAAAGGAAGTACAGGAATTCTTGCAGCTGAAACCTAATGACTGCATTGTCGATGGCACGCTTGGTTTGGGAGGGCATGCGTTATCGTTGATAAAGGTTATTGCGCCCGCGGGCCGCTTGATCGGTATTGATCGTGATAAGGGATCGATTCAAATGGCCAGGGAAAATCTGATGGAATTTTCTCGTCAATGTGAATTCATCCATGATGACTATCGTAATATAGATGTCATCTTGGATAAGTTAGGAATTAAAGAAGTGAATGCCGTACTTCTGGATTTAGGCATATCCAGTTATCAATTAGATAATCCGGAAAGGGGATTTAGTTTTAGCGCGGAAGGACCTTTAGATATGCGCATGGATCAAGAGAGTTATATCTCGGCATATGATCTGATCAACTCCCTATCAGAAAAGGAGATTGCTTCGATATTGCGCAACTTCGGTGAGGAGCGGTGGCATAATCGTATTGCGCGCTATTTAGTGGGACAAAGACTAAGGCGGCCTATCGCCTCTACCACGGATTTGAGTGAGGCTGTGTTGCGGGCTGTTCCATTGCACTTTAAAAGGGAAAGGATTCATCCGGCAACCAGAACATTCCAGGCATTTCGCATTGCCGTCAATCGTGAATTGGAATCCTTGGAAATAGGGTTAGAAAAAAGCGTGCGATATTTAAAAACTGGTGGTCGTCTGTGTGTGATTGCTTTCCATTCGCTGGAGGATCGGATTGTGAAACACAAGTTCCGTCAATTTGTTCATGAGGGATGCGCGCGACTGCTAACCAAAAAGCCCTCACGGCCGAATGAAGAAGAAGTGGCGCGTAATCCGCGAGCGCGCAGCGCCCGTTTGCGCGTTATTGAAAAAAAGTAATAAAATTTTTTACAGCATAGGAAAGTATAAAACTTTCCTAGCTGCTAAAAACTCCTCT
>CAYHTV010000065.1:0-11525 GCA_964359575.1 uncultured Planctomycetales bacterium | reverse complement strand
CGTCGCCTTGCGGCTCCTCGTAATGACACAGATAATAAAAACTCGCACATGACGTCAAATCTTTATTCCCCAAGAATCTTATAACCTTTCCGTGTCACACTGTGCAGGGCCTCCTCAATACGTTTTTTATCTTTGAGTGGGATATCGCTAAATTCAATCCCCACATCATAAAAGGAGGGCTTTATGACCTCATGATTTTTACGGCGGATCGACCAAACAACTTTTCCCTGGCATTTGATCGGACTATCACCGTCGAGCAAATCTAACTCCAAATGAATCGGCGCGAACATTTTCAAATTGATTTTGAGCGCCACACAAACGCCTCCAATACCGATATTTTCGGTGTGGGTCAAGATTGTGCTCTGGGTGCTCTGGTTATGCTGGACAATCACCAAGCAAGGAAAATTCACACGCGGAAACTTGCGGCGGTTAAGGCCTTCCCAAGCGGTCATTCTTTTCTCCTTTTTATTCGGGTGATGTTTTGGGCTTTTCCTGTTTCTTCATCAACGGCGATGACGGCTCCGTGCAGCCACACATCCTCTGTCGCCACTTCAAATTTATTCGGCATGCTTGTCAAAAACCGCTTAATAATAATATCCTTGTTTTGTCCAATAACCGAATCGTAGGGGCCGCTCATGCCTAAATCCGTGATATACGCCGTCCCCTGCGGCAAAATTTTTTCATCGGCCGTCTGAATATGCGTATGGGTTCCCACAACCGCTGAGACCTTTCCATCAATAAAAGAACCTAGGGCGACTTTTTCGCTGGTTGCTTCCGCGTGCATATCCACAACAATAATCGGGGTTTCTCTTCGCATCTCTTCAACGGCGGTTTGCAAAGTGCGAAACGGACAATCGACATTATACCGCATAAAAATCCGTCCCAAAAGACTTATCACGCCAATTTTTTTGCCTGCGGGTGTTTCAACCACAGACCATCCCCGCCCGGGCGTGCCTTGCGGAAAATTAGCCGGACGCACCATATGATCTGTTTTCGCCAGATATTCCGCGATCTCAAGTTTATCCCACACATGATCGCCGAGCGTAATAAAATGGCATCCCATGTCAAATATCTCGTTGGCAATCCGGGTGGTCAAGCCAAAGCCTCCGGCGGCATTTTCGGCATTCGCGATCACAAAATCGATCTCAAATTCCGCGGCAATGCCCGCTAATAAATCTTTAACCGCATTGCGTCCCGGCCGTCCAACAATGTCACCAATACAAAGGATATTCATAATTTAATAGATATAGAACTTTGTGACCTTTCTATTTCGCATACTCAATCGCCCGTGTCTCCCGCACCACGATCACCTTAATCTGGCCAGGGTACTCCATTTCTTCTTCGATGCGTTTGCGAATATCGCGCGCCATGACAATCGATTCATCATCGTTGATTTTGTCAGGATCCACAATAATGCGAATCTCCCGCCCCGCTTGCATGGCAAAAGATTTCTCAACCCCTTTAAAAGAATTCGCGATTTTTTCTAAACTTTCCAATCGCTTAACATATGTTTCCAAAGTTTCCGCGCGCGCGCCGGGCCGGGCGGCACTGATCGCATCCGCGGCGCACACCAAAACACCATAAATCGTGCTCATCTCAACCTCTTCATGATGAGATTCTACGGCTTTAGCCACGTCCTCTAGCTCACCGTATTTGCGGGCCAAAGTCCCACCCACGATGGCATGGGTCCCTTCCTCAACCTCTTGACTTACCACTTTGCCGATATCATGCAGCAAGCCGGCGCGGATCGCAATCTTTGTATCTAACCCCAATTGGCCGGCAATAAAGCCCATCAATTGCGCGACTTCCTTGGTGTGCTGCAGGCCGTTTTGGCCGAAACTGGTTCGATATTTTAATTTTCCAACCAGCTTGAGCAATTCCGGATGCATATCATGAATGCCCAATTCAAAAGCGGCTTTTTCGCCTTCTTCCTTAATCTTATTTTCAATTTCCTTTTTGGCCTTTTCGACGACCTCCTCGATGCGGCCGGGATGGATTCGCCCGTCGGCAATCAAATTTTCCAAAGCAATGCGGGCAATTTCCCGCCGAACCATGTCAAAACCCGAGATCGTCACCGCCTCCGGAGTATCATCGATAATAATGTCCACTCCCGTGGCTGTTTCTAATGCCCGAATGTTGCGTCCTTCGCGGCCGATGATACGGCCCTTCATTTCATCGCTGGGCAAAGCCACGACACTCACCGTTGTCTCAGAGGTATGATCCGAAGCGCAGCGCTGAATAGCGGTGCTGATAATGTTACGCGCCTTCTTTTCCACGGTTTCTTTGATTTCTTCTTCCATCTTGCGGATCATGGTTGCTTTTTCGTGAGTCAGTTCTTCGGAAAGACGGGACAAAAGAAGATTTTTAGCCTCATCTTGGCTCAATGAAGCGATCACTTGCAAACGCTGCTTTTCTTCCGCAATCAATTTCGTCAAGTCATCGCCTTTTTGCTTAATCGCGTCTTCGTCATGGCGCAAGGCAGCGAGGCGGGCATTAATGTCTTTCTCCTTTTTTTCTAATAAATCCACCCTCTTCTCTAAATTTTCCTCTTTCTGCATCATCCTTTTCTCAGCGGCGATAGTTTCTTCCCGGCGATCCTTAGTTTCCTTCTCAAAATCCTGCCGCAGCTTGAGCAGAAAATCCTTGCCAGAAAGTTCAATCTCCTTTTTGCGGGTCTCGGCCTCACGGGTAGCAATCTCGGTTAACTCTTTGGCTTTGTGCTCCGCTTCCTTGATTCGCTTACCGGCAAAAAACCAACGCAAGAGATATCCCCCAAAAAAGACAAATACAAAGGTGAGAAAATACCCGACACTTTGTAACATAATATTTAATTCATTCATTGACTTAACTCCTCTCTATTCACAAAAAAGGGACATGGCATATCCCTTTTCCAAAAGGACAAAAAATTCGTGGTGATTTGACAATTAATTCACAATCACACGGGAAACCGGACGATCATATTCTTGAAGATGAGGCAAGCAATCAACGATTTGGAAGTCAAAAGCCAAACCAATGGTAGGAATATCAGATGGCAACCGGGATAAAAAACGATCATAATACCCCTGTCCCCGCCCCAAGCGATAATTTTGTTTATCAAAAGCCACTCCTGGAACAATCACCAAATCCAATTGCTCCAGCTTAAGGCCTTCTGAATGCTCATCCCGGGGCTGACGGATGCCATACGCGCTGCTGTACAATCCCTTGTTTAAATCAGGGACTAAGCGCGGCAGGATTTCTTTTTGGTCTTTTATAATCAAGGGTAAGGCTATCATTTTCTTTAATTGGTGGGCTTGCTTCATCATCTTAAATGTTTCCACTTCTCCATCAAAAGAGGCATAAAACAAAATAGTATGCGAACGCTGGAATTCCGGCAGCGAGAAAAGCTTTTTCAAAATTTTCCCGCTTTTTTTTAACCTATCCTCCTCCTTCTGATTTCTTAATAAGGTTAAAATTTTCTTTCGGAAAACCTGTTTGGAATTTTCTGGCACCTTAAAAGGAACACAAAAAATAGATTATACGCCGTGTGCAAGTTTCGTGTCATTGCGAGCGAAGCGAAGCAATCTTTAATAGAAAAAAGATTACTTCGTCGCCTTGCGGCTCCTCGTAATGACACAGATAATAAATACTCGCACATGACGTGATTATACGAATTTTTAAGCGGGTGTATCTTATCATTTTTTGGAATAAATGACAATTACAAAAATTTGGAAAAATTTGGATTTAAGAAGGCGAATGCGGAAAATTTCTTCTTCATAAAGCGCGGCGGTGGTTTAAAAAGAAATCCCCGCTTGTGCCGTCGGGTAATGTGGTGTAACGAAAACCTGTTTATCAGGTGGGAGCCTGTCTAAACGCCCTCAGGCTTTTTAGAATATCAGCTCCCTATGTATTGTGTTGGTTCATTATCACCGCCCCTAACGCGCACAGCAGGGATTTGTTTGTAGTATAGCACTTTCTCAAAGAGAAGCAATTTTTTTTTAGGGAGGTCAGGATTAAAATTATGGGATAGTTTCACGATGATGAATTTGACAAAACAACTACCTTCTTATCGCGCCGAGCTGATCCACGAGTGACTGGCAGAGGCGTTCGTGAATTGTGTTAACCTCTTCTTCGGTGAGCGTGCGGATGGGCGATTGGTAGGTTAAAGAAAAAATGACGCCGCGGTGCCCGGCAGGGATTTTCTCTCCTGAATATTCCTCAATAAATTTCATGGATCTCAAAAGTTCTTTGCTGAAGGGAAGAACCACCTCTTTGATTTTAGCAAATGTGACTTCTTTTTTAACTGCCAGGCTGATATCACGCACCACCGCTGGAAATTCAAAAACTGGCTGATAACGCCTCTCCATGCCCACACGATCGTACAACCAGGCGATATCCAGCTCTACAAAGAAGACTTGGGCGCGCTTAATATCCCAGCGCTCCAAAACGTCCCGCGCGACTTTTCCCAAAACTCCGACTTGCTGATTCGCCACTTTAACCGCGACGGCTTGCTGGTTTTCAAAAGCCGCGTGAGAGACATTTTCGAAAATGACTGGCGCGGGTGCATACTCGTTAAAAATCACATCGACACAGCCTTTAAGATCATAAAAATCCACGGATGCTTTATTCATCTGCCGCCAATCTTCCTGGCGTGTTCCCATCAGCAAAATTCCAAGAGCCTCTTTTTCCGGCACCGAGGCATAAATTTTTCCCAGCTCAAAAATTCGAATGTCCTTTTGTCCACGGCTGATATTAAAAGAAAGCACGGATAGAAAATTCGGCAGTAAACTCGGCCGCAGCATTTCCTGGTCTTGATTTAATGGGTTATTAATTTTTATTCCCGGCCAATCGCCCAGATTGGTTTTTTCCAAATCTTTGCGATTGGTCATAGAGTAGGTGATGATTTCATTTAACCCTTGGGCGGTTAAAAGGGTGCGCAGATGATTTTTGCATAACCACCCATGGTGCGGCTTGATCAAAGACATTTTAATGTGCGGGGTCGTCGAAGGGAGTGCATCGTAACCGATAATACGCGCGACCTCTTCGATCACATCAACTCCCGCGTGAATATCACTGCGAAATAAAGGCGGGGTAACCTGCAAGACATTTTTTAAAAGACTCGTCGTAAAGCCCAATTTCTTTAATATTCCTTGTATCCGGCTTGCTGTCAGATCCCCGCCTAAAAGCGCGTTAATTTCTGGAACGGAAATCTTGATCCGTTTTTTTATATTTCTCTTTTTCCCAGGGAAAATATCGGCAAACGCCGTTGGAGTCCCGCCGGCCACCTCTTGAATGAGCGAAATGGCCCGCCGCGCCCCGCCAGAGACCATATCTATCGCCACCCCGCGCTCAAACCGATACGACGAATCGCTCGCTAAGCCTAATTTTCGCCCGGCCAGGCGGATAACGAGCGGATCAAAATAGGCGCTCTCCAATAAAATATTCTGCGTTGCGGCGGTCACTTCCGTCTCCTTTCCGCCCATGATTCCGGCAACAGCAACGGGATGCCTTTCATCGGCAATCACCAAAATAGAAGTATCCAGCTTATACTGAGCGCCGTCGATTGTCGTAATGCTCTCGCCTGGTTTCGCTCGTCGGACAACAATTTTTCCACCCGACAATTTATCATAATCAAACGCGTGCAAGGGCTGGCCTAATTCCATAAGACAAAAATTGGTAATGTCAACCACGTTATTGATCGAGCGCAGCCCAATGGCCTCCAGGCGTTCTTTAAGCCAGTTGGGCGATGGCCCAACTTTAACGCCGCGCAGTACTATGCCTATATAGCGGGAACATAATTTTCTTTCTTGAATCGTTATGTCGGTTTTGTTTTTCGGCAAAGACATTTTTTTGATTTTCGGATCTTTTAAATTCTTGTTAAAAATGGCCGCGGCCTCCCGCGCGATCCCTGCGACATTTAAACAATCCGGACGATTTGGTGTGATTTCCAATTCGAACACTTTATCGCCGTCTCTATCAGTAATTTTTTCGACTTCCAAACCGGCCATCGTTAAACGATGAGCCAGCTGTTCAGCTGAGACGCTCAGCGCAACATGATCTTTTAACCATTTCAGAGGAATCTTCATAATAAAAGTCACACGGTCACACGTCACAAGGTCACATGCCATTGAATGGCTGTCTGTGACATTGTAACTCTATGACTTTGTGCCTTACTTAAAACTGTTCTAAAAATCTAATATCATTTTCAAAAAATATACGAATATCCGGAATCCCGTGCTTCAGCATGGCAATGCGCTCGACACCCATCCCAAAGGCCAAGCCCGTATATTTTCCTTTTTTATATCCGACCGCATCAAAAACTTTCGGATTGACCATGCCGCAACCCATGATCTCCAGCCATCCTTTGCGCCCGCACACCGAGCAGCCCTTGCCCGCGCACTTATAGCAGGAGATATCCATCTCCGCTGATGGTTCGGTGAATGGAAAAAAATGCGGACGGAACCGCATCTTGATATCCTCGCTAAAAAATTTCTTACAAAAAACCGTTAAAAGTCCTTTCAGATCGGAAAACTTAACACCAGGCTCAACGAGCAATCCTTCAATCTGATGAAACATAAACGAGTGGCTCGCATCCACCGCATCGGGCCGATAAACTTTTCCCGGGATCACCACCGCCAATGGCGGCTGATATTCCTGCATGATCCGGATTTGCCCAGGCGAAGTATGGCTGCGCAGCAAAAGATAACGATCCTTTTTATGCGGGTCGTGCTCTTGTAAATAAAATGTGTCAAACGCATCGCGCGAAGGATGATCGATGGGAATATTGAGCGCGGTGAAATTATTAAATTCGGTTTCGATTTCCGGCCCTTCCTGCACGACAAATCCCAATTTTTCAAACAGGATGCAGATTTCCTCGATCGTTTGCGTCAAGATATGCCGGTGCCCAACCGGACTGGCGACTCCAGGCAAGGTAATGTCTAACGTATCTTGGATTGATTGACTTTTTTGCCGATCGTTGATTCCTTTGGTTTTCTCCTCAATGAATCGAATGGCGCGGGCTTTGAGAATATTGGCATTTTTTCCAACGATGGGTTTTTCTTCCGATGGGAGCGTAGCGAGGGCGGCATACATTTGTGAGATTAACCCTTTCCTGCCTAAATATTTAATCCGGAAAGATTCCAATGCCTTATGATCGGAAATAATTTTTATCTCTTCATCGATTTGTTTTGCAATCGCCTCAAAATCCCAAGTCATAGTTATTCCTTTTACTTTCCCGCGCGCCAGCGCCTTTTAATGACCCAGCGGATAAACCACAGACTCGCGGCCCACACAAATAGACCGGCCGCCACTTCGCCCTTGACTGGATGAATTTGATGATAAATCGGTTCCCCTGGCTTTACTATAGAAATGCGCTGCGCCCGAACACCCATCTCCCCCAACAATTCCGGATCAGAGCGCGCAAATATTCCTTCCACCTCAACTCTATCACCTATGCCTTTATAATTTCCAACAGAGTGAATTGTTTTGGTAAGCGCTAACGGCGCCCACACTCCTATGACGCCCGACGTATCTTCGATGTTAATCCAGGCAAAATCTCCCCGCGGCATAATGCTGCCAATCACTTCACCCTGAATAAGAACCGGCCGGCCATCGAATTCTTTTGCTTGGCTTATCAGCTCCTTGGTTGTTTTGATATTCAATTCCTGTCCATTAGCCATCGGCGAACTGCAAAGCAAAAGTATAATGATGGCCAACTGAATCTTCATTGTTACTTTCCTTTAACCATAGCAAGGATAAAGCCCAAAAAAACGAACACTGACATAAATTCTAAACGGCCGGCCCACATCTCAAAAATATATGTGACCTTAAGCAAAACCGGCATAGACACGTCGGTCAATCCGCAGCTTAACCCCACATTTCCCGTTGCTGAAATAGACTCAAACAAAGATTGAATGAACGGATACCCGCAAAGCATGCCGGCCAGCGCCCCCACAAAAAATGTGCTGATATAAGCCAGCGCGATCATAAACGCGGCTAACAATTGCTTTTCATTCACAATCATGTCTTTAACATGATGAATCCTTTCTACGAAAACCATAGAATCGGGAGAGACGTAGCGCTTGATATCAGTCTTAAACGCCTTGGCCATTAAATTTAACCTCAGAGCTTTAATCCCGCCGGTTGTAGAACAAATACATCCCCCTATCGACATGGCCAACAGAATACTGAACAATGATAGGCTTTCCCATTCCGTTATAAACTGAAGAGAATAAATCGTCTGAAATCCCGTCGTGGTATGGGCGGAAATAAGGTGAAAAAACCCTTTGCGAAACAAGGCCATGGCGTGCGGATAAGCGTGTATTTTGGTTAAGCCGATAGCGCCCGCAATAAAAAGCAAACTCACACTAAAAAACAAGGTAATGATTTCCGCGTTTTTAATAATTTCCTTCCGATTTCCCATCCATACGGCATAATGCAGCAGAAAGTTCAGCGATCCCAAAATCATAATAGCTATAACCGCAATCTCAAAAACCCAACTGTGATAATACATGATGTTTTGCGCCTGCGGGGCAAACCCCATGGTATCAAAACCCGCGATGAAGATACACATCCCATGAAAAAATGCATCAAGCCAAGGCATGCCTTCCAGCAAAAGAATCGACCCCAGGACAATAGTCCCCAGGATCAAATAAACAAAACTGACCAGCCAAATAAAGCGAGCGGTTTGCCGAACATTGGGGAGCAGCCTCTCTTCTCTGGCCTCGCCCACATATAATTTGTACGCCCCGGCCGCGCCGTGGACAAACACACTTAGAATAACCACAACGATCCCCTGCCCGCCGATAAAACCCATCAGGTGCCGCCATAAATTATGCGCATAAGACATATGGCTTAAGTCCTGGGCAAGCGATAATCCGGTTGTGGTGAGGGCGGAAACCGCTTCAAAAAAAGCATCCAGAAAGGAATAGAAATGGTGGCTTAAATATAACGGTATAGCCGCCAGAAGAGCCACAATCAACCACGAAAATGAAACCACAATCATCCCATGCGACCATTTAGGCTCTTGCCGAATATAACAAAAAATATGTAAAGTAAAACCAACGGCAAGGCACAATAAAAAACCGATGAGGAAATCAAAGAATGGATTTATCTCGCCGCTTAAAACGGCAACCAGCATCGGCAAGATCATAAAAGCTCCCACGCCAATAATGATTTTGCCTAGATAAAAGCCGATGATTTGTAAATCTTTTGCTTGTGGTCGTAAAATCATAATTATTTAAAAATGAAAAAAATAACGACGCTTAAGCCGAAGCCCGCCACAATCACAGCGAGGGCAAAGATAACCTCGGTCAATATCCCTAAAATAATGTTTCGGGCGCGCGATAGCATGATTCTTACATTTTTCCTATAAGATAATTTAAGAGCTCCTGCTTATGCTCAATGAGGGTCAGGGCAACCACATCATCTAACGGCTGAAGCACGGTATCGCCTCGCGGGACTATCACTTCATCCCGCCGGATAATAGATACCAAAACAGAATTGGGGGGAAGCTGCAATTGCTGCACAGGCTTATTGATAATCGGGGAATCTTCGGGAAGGTCAACCCGGATCAGGGCGAGTTTGCCCCGTTTAAAACTGAATAAATCCACAAAATCGGTAAAGGAAACTTCTTCTTCGATGATTTTTCCCAAAATGACCGTGGCGCCAATCGGCACATCAATGCCTAATTCATTAAAAGCACGTTCATTTTCCGGATCATTAACTCGGGCAACGGTCCGGTTGACTTTATATTTATCTTTCGCGATCTGGCAGACAATAAAGTTGTCCTCGTCTTTGCCTGTGACCGCGGCAATAACCGCGGCCCGATCGATGCCGGCCTGCTCTAGGATTTTTGGATCGCACCCATCGCCATGGATCATGACAACATTAAGATCGCGCGCGATATCTTGAGCGACTTCCTGCTCTTTTTCGATAATAACAACCGTGTGTTTTTCGGCCAAGAGACGTTTTGCCAAAAAAGTCCCTAAACGCCCGCCGCCAATAATAATGATATACATGCCGACCCTAGGTTAAGTTAAATATCTTTTTAACTTTCTCAACACTTCCTATTTTTACAACCACTAATAAGACATCGCCGCGCCCGAGAAGCATTTTATTGTCGGGGATAACCGGTAACCCCCGATGCCGCCGGATTGCGGCAACGACACACTCCTGCGGGATGTTCATTTCTTCGACTTTTTTTCCGAATAAATGAGATGGGACAGGAAACTCCAATACGCCTAATTCCCGGGTTTCGATGAGGTAGCCGGAAAACAAGGGATCCGTGATTTTATCACGGATCATAGAAGCAAAGAGTGTCGTTTCGCTGAGAATATCAAACCCTAATGCCTTATAAATGGCGGCCTTGCTGGGGTCATAAACACGCACGATGACCCGCGGAACTTTAAAAATTCCTTTGGCCACTTGTGAAGCCATGATGTTTATGTTGTCGGAGTTAGTGAGGGAACAAAAAATCTGGGCTTTAGTAATACCAGCTTCTTGCAAAGTTTTAGTTGAGACGCCGCTGCCTCTGACTATCACGCCATTAAATCCTGCTCCCAAGCGGGCAAAAGCCGATCCTCTCTGGTCAATGACCACGACATCATGCCCCTCCTGCGAAAGCAGTTTGGCTAATTCCGCCCCCACCCTGCCACATCCTACAATCACAACATACATGAAGTATCTCTCCTAAACAATTTTGGGTCAATAATGCCTTGTGACTAAAAGAAACTTAATTAACGCCGTGTGCAAGTTTCGTGCCATTGCGAGCGAAGCGAAGCAATCTTTAATAGAAAAAAGATTACTTCGTCGCCTTGCGGCTCCTCGTAATGACACAGATAATAAAAACTCGCACATGACGTTAATTAGAACTGGCTAGGCTTGTGGCCTGAGCTAATTCAACTAATTTTTTAAAGGCTTCCGGCGAATTAACGGCTAATTCTGCCAATTGTTTGCGATCGATTTCTACTTGGGCATTGCTCAGGCCCTTGATAAAACGGCTGTACGCAATCCCATATTCACGGCAGGCCGCATTGATGCGAATAATCCAAAGGCTGCGCATCTGGCGCTTGTGATTTTTGCGATCCCGATAAGCGTAAACTAATCCCCGGGCCACCGATTTTCTGGCTTGCCGATACCGCCGGCTGCGCTGCGCGAATTGACCTTTGGCTCGTTTTAAAAGACGCTTTTTCCGTCGGCGCGTTGACACCGCGTGCTTAATTCTAACCATAGGGCAACAACCTCCTTATAAGCCTAGCGTCCTTAGCCGTGATATATCCGGTGCGGCGCAGCTTTCTTTTAAGTTTGCGGGTCTTTTTTCCTAGAATATGTCTGCGGCCGGCGTTGCGCTTTTTAACTTTTCCTTTTTTGGTAAAACGGAAACGTTTGGCCGCTGATTTATTTGTTTTTAATTTCGGCATGATTCATTCCTTTCTTTGGCAAGAAAACTCCTCACTTCGTTCGTACTGATTTTCCCTTAAATATTTTAGAGGAAGATAGTGTCGGAAAACATCCTTTCAGTGTCATTGCGAGCGCTTTTTGCGAAGCAA